>JBOGMA010000415.1:0-2061 GCA_050746465.1 Acidobacteriaceae bacterium | reverse complement strand
GTCGCAGCCCTCATGCACGGTTTTTCCGAAGAGCCAGGTGGGGCGAAGATTCTCATCGAGCGGAATCATGGGGGCGAGTCCCGCGACCTGATAGAGCAGGTATAGGACGGTCTCCATAAAGTTGTCGGGCTGAACCGGGCATCCAGGCACGTTCACCACGGGCAGGCCGGCCTTAGAGCGCCAGTTCCAACCGAGATAGTCGGCCAGTCCCATGCAGCCGGTGGGATTCCCGGCCATGGCGTGGATGCCGCCGTAGGTGGCGCAGGTGCCCGCGCCGATGACAGCGGTGGCTTTGGGAGCAAGGCGGTCGATCCACTCGCAGGTGGTGATGGGCTGGCCGGTTTTTGCGTCCGTTCCGACAGCCGCCCAGTAGCCCTCTTTCTTTATCTTTTCGTTTGGGATGGAGCCCTCGACGACGAGCACGAACGGATCCAGCCGACCGGCCTCGGCCTCATAGAAATAGCGCATAAAGTCATCGCCGACCTCGTAAGCCAGCACGGGGTTGTGGAGATAAACCTTCGGCAACCCGGGCACCGCACCCAAGAGAACATCTTCGATGGAAGGCTGCTCGGCGGCGGTCACGGAAACGGAGTCGCCGTCACAGCCAAGACCGGCGGTGATCCAGACGATATGAACTTCAGCGGGAACAGCGGATTTTGCGGCGGCGGACGAACCTGGCGAACTGTTAGAAGCCATGGGTTCCTCGATTCGCGCGATGTAAGCCCGAATGGCGGCTCGATGTGCGCCTCGTCCTCACGCGCTGGCGGGGTGACTCTTACGGAGTTACCGGGGCGTTGTGTTTACAAACCGGAACGCCGCAGCTCAGCAGGCCTGCGGATACTACTCGCTCCGATGCGTTCAAAGTACGACTGCGATGCCTTTCCATGATTGATGGCTTCAAACCTGGTTTTCAGCAGATGCGCGGCAACTGCTCACCGAAGAGCGTATCGACCACGCGCGTCCCTCCCACCGACGTTTTCATCAGGACCATGCCCGATGGTTCTTCCACAATCCGCCCGATGACTCGGCCCTCCGCGCCCAGCGGGTGGCTCTTCATGCGAGCCAGAATGCGCGGGGCCGCATCAGCCGCCACAATCGCGACCAATTTGCCTTCATTGGCGACGTAGAGCGGATCGAGCCCCAGCAATTCGCAAGCGCCCCG
This sequence comes from Acidobacteriaceae bacterium, assembly GCA_050746465.1. Lineage (GTDB taxonomy): Bacteria > Acidobacteriota > Terriglobia > Terriglobales > Acidobacteriaceae > Silvibacterium. Next base: position 899 of record JBOGMA010000415.1, on the reverse strand, counting down.
CACCGTGTCGCGTATTGGAATCGAATCTTCTTCGATCATCATGCCCACGCCGGAGCGGTCCGCAATTTCGTTAAGAGCGCTGGCGACTCCGCCGCGCGTGGGATCGCGCATGCAGCGGATCGCGTTCGGGGCTTCGTCGAGGATTGCATCCGTCAGTCCGTTCAGCGCCGCGCAATCGCTCCGCAGTTCAGCCTCGAAATCCAGCTCCTCCCTCTGTGAAAGGATCGTCATGCCATGGTCGCCGATGTATCCGCTGAGTAGAATTTTGTCGCCCGGCTGCGCGCGGTTCGCGCCAAGTTGCACGTTGCGGATGATCTGCCCGATGCCGGTGGTCGTGATAAAGACCTGATCGCCCTTGCCGCGATTCACGACCTTGGTGTCGCCTGTAACCAGTTGCACGCCCGCCCGTATCGCCGCGGCCTGCATGGAGTCCACCACGCGCGTCAAATCGCTGGTCGCCAGACCTTCTTCCAAAATGAAGGCAGCGGAAAGATAGAGCGGCTTTGCTCCCATCATCGCCAGATCGTTCACCGTACCGTTCACAGCAAGCGAACCGATGTCTCCTCCGGGAAAGAAAAGGGGAGTCACGACGAAGGAGTCGGTCGTAAAGGCCAGCCACGCGCCCGCGATCTCCAGTACCGCACTGTCATTCATGCGCTCCAGCGTGGGATTTGCGAAGCGGCTGACGAAGACCTTATCGATTAGCTCGGCGGAAAGCTTTCCTCCGCTGCCGTGGCCGAGCACGATGTTTTTGTGCTCGAAGATCGGCAGCGGACAGCTTCCGAGCAGCGGGGAGGGTATCGCTTCCGGCTCCAGTTCGAGGTCGATTCCGGGTTCGAGGGCATTCGATTCGGCGGCGCTCATCAGATCACGTCCTCCTCGCCCATGGCGACGTGGGT
>JBOGMA010000414.1:0-2759 GCA_050746465.1 Acidobacteriaceae bacterium | reverse complement strand
GGTCTACTCCGCGCAAATCGAACATGCACCACAGGTCGAAACGGTCGGAGTGATCGGCGTATTCGCGGGCAATTTCGCGAAAGCGTTCAACGGTGCCAGCGTTCGTGAAAACGACGCTCTTCTCGACGCCGACCTTATCCATGATCCTGACCATTTCGGTCACCGACAATTCGCCATGACCATGATCGTGGGCGTCAAAGATGGGGAATTTTGCCCTTGGAACATCGGTGACCGGAATGCGATAGATGGATTGCGGGAGGTAGTCGTTGAGAAGAATCGCCGGGGGCGTATCGGGGTGCTCGGCGGGGGCTGAACCTTCGTGATTTTCCGATTGGCCAAGCGCCAGGTGAGGCTGCGTGGCAAGGAGCGTACTGGCAATGATCAGTTCTCTTCGGTTCATTTGACCCGTCCCCTTCCGATTTTTTCGCTGACGAATCCAGGTGCAGAATAGGAATTCTGTGAGGTTGTCCCAGCCAGTGAACCGGAGATGCGCTGCTGACGACCTGCTGGATACAACGAAAACTTACCTGCGATGCGGCGGATAGCTTCGTTTAATGTCGTTTATATGTATATCGTGGGTATCGAAATGTCAATGATCAGGAGCGGACGCAGTCAGATTCGGTTGCGCCTCAGGCTTGAAAGCAGACCGATACTCACCGGATTATTGCGGCGGTGGTGGTTCGGCGAGCTGAGATGCTTTCCGGAAGCGAAATCGCCCCGGCGAAATTTATTTTCGATTCATTCCGATTTACAAGGTGCGAATCGGGCGGTTTTAGAATCCAGCCGATGCAGAATTCGCTCGCGTGTAAACGCTGCACGCATACTGCGCCGGAATTTCACCGCTCGCAACAGTCACTTATGGGAGGGGCTGGGATGCTGCCATATAGACCTGAGTTCCCATACGCGTCCGGCAACCTTCACGGGTTTTCCACTCTGTGAAAAGAACTGGATCGTGCTGTGGAGTGACGGCGGATAGATTAAGTCAGTCATGGCGATCGTTCCGTTTTGAGCGTATGCCTCTACTGAGGATCGGTCCACGACAAGCCTAAGATCATAGGGCCGATCTGGGGCGAGCGGAGCCACCGTTCTGGCTGGAAAGCCGTCGCCCACAGTTGCACCTGATCGCGTGCGATCGATATAGAACCTTTTCTTGACCGTGTCGAACCCGATTTCTGTCCAGTGCTCTTTGTCGGAGTAGAGGCGGATGCCAAAAGCTTGTTCGCCGGGCTGCTCAAATTGCACATCCAGTTCATAAGGAATTGCGGCCTCCTGCGCGGTCCATCTTACAGGAACGCTCGTCGTGCGAAGAGGTGCGATGACTGGTTCCTGTCGTAGCGCTAACCCCGCGTCATCTTTCAAGATGGAGAGTCGTCGAGGCAGACTCATTTGTCCGCGCCAAGGAGAGGTTGGCAGCTTAGCCGCATATTGCCAGTTGTTCATCCAGCCAATAAGTACCGGCTGTTGACCCTTGGGGAGTCCGTTAAAGCTGATGGCGCAGTAGTCGTCTTTACCGTGGTTTGTCCAACCATAAGCGCCCGGCATAGTAGACGGAGTAAAGCTTCTTCCGTTGAAGCTTCCAAGGAAGTACTGTTCTCCCGAGCCGCCTTGGGGGCTGCCGGGATTGATCCCGATTTTCAATGCCCACATACCTTTTCCGCCTTTGGTTGCGGGCGGGATGCGAAGCAAATCAGGACACTCCCAAACGCCGGCAGTGTTTCCGGCAGGGCCAAATTCGCTGAGCAGCTTCCACTTCTTGAGGTTCGGTGAGGAGTAGAACTGGATTTTGTGTTCGGTTGGGAGAGAAACGGCCATGATCCACTGTTGCGCCGCATCGTTCCAGGAGACGCTCGGGTCTCGGAAATCACCCAGATGCAGATTCAGCACCGGATTGTCTTCATATCGTGTCCAGGTGCGCCCACTATCGAGGCTATAGGCAAGATTTTGTGTCTGGAGCGAGTGGCCCGGCGTGTTTCGATTGGCGGTGTAGACGGCGACGAGGCAGGCACCGCCAGCGCCGCAGAATCCGCTGCTGCTTTTTCGGTCCACCACCACACTGCCGGTGAAGACCATCTCTTTCCCTTTCTCGGGAATGGCGACGGGCAGCTGACGCCAGTGCAGCAGGTCCGTGCTGACGGCATGGCCCCAGCTCATGTGGCCCCATTCATCTCCAAACGGGTTGTATTGAAAGAAGAGGTGGTACTCGCCGCGGAAGTTAACTAACCCGTTGGGATCATTCGTCCAGTGCCTGAGCGGAGAGAAATGCACCTGTGGGCGATACGGCTGGTTGTAGTCCGGCGTCTGCCCGCTCGCGGCTGGACGAGACAGCATAAGTATGGCGGCGCAGACGATCAGTCCATAAATCTTGGTGTTTGGCATGATTAAAGGCCCTGCTCTCTTCGGGGTAAGGCTCCGGCCCGGCTCGCAACGGCGCCCAGTGCATTGGCAAATACGTGATCTGCACGAGGGGCCAGAACACGCAGCACCCGGCATTCCAAGCGTGATGCAGATCGCTTCGATAGTATATTGAGTTGCCAGGACGTCGCAGAACGAGGCGAGGGAAAACGGAAGTTAGTAAAGATTTTTTGTGGTTTCGCGGCAAACGGCACGCTACAGCGCCGCGCCACTGATGCCTTTAGAGCCGCCGGACTTGCGGATGACCAGATTGGTTTTCGGCCGCAGCGATAGATCTAGAGATATTGGATTTCCGTTTCGGGCCAATTGTGGCAATTTCGAGGCTGATAAGTTCCAGAATTGGCGAG
>JBOGMA010000413.1:0-4583 GCA_050746465.1 Acidobacteriaceae bacterium | reverse complement strand
GAAATCCTCAGCCGTGGCTACACCGGGGGCCTGGCGGAGCAGACTGCTGTCGCCGCTGTAGTCCACGCGCAGGGTGGATTTGCCGGCGGCGGCACGGATATCCGAGAGGCGGCCGTCGAGCACCTTGTGGCCCTTGTTGATCAGGCAGACGTGATCGCAGAGGCGCTCGGCCTCCTCCATGCGGTGGGTGGAAAGGAGGATGGTTTTGCCCTGGGCGCGCTGGTGGTCGATTTGATCGAGCATCTGGCGGGCGCTGGCGGCGTCCATGTTGGAGAAAGGCTCGTCAAGCAGGAGAAGGTCGGGCTGGGGGAGCAGGACGCGCGCGAGGGAGGCGCGCTGGCGCATTCCCTGGGAATATTGGCCGGTGGGGCGGGTGAGCGCGGGGTCGAGGCCGACGGAGTGGAGTGCGGCTTCGGGTGAAAGGCAGGGGCGGCCTCGGTATAGGCCGGCGAAGTAGCGGAGGTTTTCGGTGGCGGAGAGCTCGTCGTAGAGCATGGGTGCATGGCTCATGTAGCCGATGCGGTCGCGGGCGTGAGCGGGCTTGTCTTCTCCGAAAACATGGATGGATCCGTGGCTGGGCTTGAGGAGCCCGGCGATGACGCGGAGGAGTGTGGATTTTCCGGCTCCGTTTTCGCCGAGCAGAAGATAGCAGCGGCCGGAGTCGAAGCTGGCGGTGATTTTGCGCAGGGCGGCGAAGCTTCCGTAGAGCTTGGAGAGGGCTTCAGTTTGAATGACGGCGGGCACTCTAGGGCAAGTATAACGATGCTACATCGTGGATAGAGCATCGGGCCGCAAGGAAGCGACGCGCGCGCCGTAAGCAGTTTGGTAGCGCAAGCATTCAAATGCAGGTCCTTCGACTGCGTCTGGCGCAAATGCGCCAGACTTCGCTCAGGATGACATCATCTTTTTTGGGTGCGGAAGTAGGTCAGTTTGCCGCGGTCTTGGCGGGGGCCTGTTGCATCGAGACTTGCGTGGCGGCTGCGGGAGTGTTTTTTGCAGTGTTGGTTGCGGGAGCATTTTTCGCCGGGGCGTATTTGGAGGCGCACTTGGCCTGGAGCTGGGTGGCGTGGAAGACGCCGTCGTGGCCATAGGTTCCGATGGCGAGGGCCTGGGCGTTGTCCTTGAAGGTGTCGGGTGGCGGGTCTTCGCCTTCGTAATCGACGTGGAGCTTGTTGGAGTTTTCCACCAGAACGAATTGGGCGTGAGGTCCGTGCTGCTCGATGGAGCCGGACAGGACGTTTCCGGCGACGCGCAGGTGGCGCGTGTAGGCCTTATTGCCCATGGAGTGGAGTTCCTGAATGGTGACGTAGTAGCTCTTGTTGGACCGGACTCCGGTGTAGGCGAGATACGCGACGGCGGCGAGCACAACGATGATGGCGATTGCGATGCGTCCGCCCTGGCTTTTGCTCTGCATAACGGATTAAGTGTAGGCTGCGTCCGGCAAGGAGCGCAACAGGAACTTTGATGCGGAATTGCATCTTATGGAAGAAATTCCGGATTCGGACGGGACGAACTCATCACAGAGGTCACAGAGAAATGTGAGTCTTGGAGCGCAGCCGATGAGGTTGCCCGCATCAATTTATAATCCGAGCTAATGTTGAAGAAGAGGTGAAGCATGGCGACCGAGAGCCTTACGCGAAATGCAACGTTGGAGATTCTGAAGCCGCGGGCCGAGTGGATTGTGAAACGCAGGGACGAGGCGGCGCGCACGGGCGATGGGAACATGTCGCAGATGCACTTTGCCCGGCAGGGGAAGATCACGGAAGAGATGGACTACGTCGCGCGGCGGGAGAATCTGCCGGCGGAGTTGATTCGGCAGGAGGTTGCGGCGGGCCGGCTGATTATTCCGGCGAACGTAAATCATCCTGAGCTGGAGCCGATGGGGATTGGCGTGGCGACGCGATGCAAGGTGAACGCGAACATTGGGAACTCGGCGGTTACTTCGAACATCGATGAGGAACTGCGGAAGCTGCACATGGCGGTGCAGCACGGCGCCGATACGGTGATGGATTTGTCGACGGGTGGGAGCATTCCGGAGATCCGGGACGCAATTTTGCGGCATTCTCCGGTGCCGATTGGGACGGTTCCGATCTATGAGGCGCTGAATCGGGTGAAGCGGCTGGAAGACCTGAACATTGATGTCTACCTGGAAGTGATTGAGGAGCAGGCGCAGCAGGGCGTGGACTACTTTACGGTCCATGCGGGCGTGCTGCTGCAGTATGTTCCGATGGTGGCGAAGCGAATTACGGGGATTGTGAGCCGCGGCGGGGCGATTCTGGCGCAGTGGATGGCGCACCACAACAAGCAGAATTTTCTGTATGAGAACTTCGACCGGATTGTGAAAGTGATGGCGAAGTATGACGTGAGCTTTTCGCTGGGCGATGGGCTGAGACCGGGATCTGTGGCGGACGCAAGCGATCTGGCGCAGTTTTCCGAGCTGAGGACGCTGGGCGAGTTGACCAAACGCGCGTGGGAAGACGATGTACAGGTGATGATCGAAGGGCCGGGACATGTTCCCCTGGACAAAATTAAGGAGCAGGTGGATAAGGAAGTGGAGTACTGCTTTGGCGCTCCTTTCTATACTCTGGGGCCGCTGGTGACGGACATTGCTCCGGGGTACGACCACATTACTTCGGCGATTGGCGCGGCGATGATTGGGTGGCATGGGGCTTCGATGCTGTGCTACGTGACTCCGAAAGAGCACCTGGGACTGCCGAACGAGAAGGACGTGAAGGACGGCATGATTGCGTACAAGATTGCGGCTCATGCGGCGGATATTGCGCGGCACAGGCCGGGGGCTCGGGACCGGGATGACGCGATCAGCTATGCACGATACACGTTTGACTGGGAGAAGCAGTTTGCGCTGTCGCTTGACCCGGAGACGGCTCGGTCGATGCATGACGAGACGCTTCCGGATGATTACTACAAGGAAGCGGCGTTCTGCTCGATGTGCGGGCCGAAGTTCTGCTCGATGAACTGGTCGTCGAAGGTGGATGAGTTCAACAAGACGGCTCACGGGCTGGAGAAGCGGGATTTGAGCGCGCTGGTTGAGGAGCAGGCGAAGTTGCTGGCGGCGAAAGGGTAAATGCAGGTCCTTCGACTGCGTTTGGCGCTGACGCGCCAAACTCCGCTCAGGATGACGGCCTAAGATGAAAGTTTTTGTAACCGGGGCGACCGGGTTTGTAGGCGCGCATGTGGCGCGGCATCTGGCCGGGCAAGGGGCGGAGTTGCGTCTGCTGGTGCGCGCGACGAGCAATCTTTCCAATTTGGAAGGGCTGGACGCGGAGACGGTGGTTGGTGATCTGCGCGAGCCGGAGACGCTGCGGGCGGCGCTGCGCGGATGCGACGCGGTGATGCATGTCGCGGCGGATTATCGGCTGTGGGTGCGCGATCCGCCGGCGATGTATGCGGCCAATGTGGAGGGGACGCGGGGGCTGCTTCGGCTGGCGAGGGAAGAAGGCGTGCGGCGGTCGGTGTATACGTCGAGCGTGGCGACGATGGGGTTTAAGAAAGATGGGACGGTCGTGGATGAGGCGACGCCGGTGTCGCTTGACGACATGATTGGGCATTACAAACGGTCAAAGTTTATGGCGGAGCAGGTGGCGTTGGAAGCGGCGCGGTCGGGGCAGGAGGTTATGATTCTGAATCCGACGACGCCGATTGGCGCGCGCGATTTGAAGCCGACTCCGACGGGGCGGATTGTGGTGGATTTTTTGAACCGGAAGTTTCCCGCGTATATGGACACGGGGCTGAACCTGGTGGATGTGCGGGAGGTTGCACGCGCGCATGGCGTGGCTCTGGAAAAGGGGCGTCCGGGCGAGCGGTACATTTTAGGTGGCGAGAATTTGACGCTGAAGCAGATTCTGGACAGGATGTCGGGAATGACCGAGCTGCCTTCGCCGACGATGCGGGTGCCGCACGGTGTGGCGATGACGTTCGCGTTTTTCGATGAGACGATTACCGGACGCGTTCTGGGACGCGAGCCGCGCGCGACGGTGGAGGCGGTGCGGATGGGAAAGAAGAAGATGTTTGCCTCATCGGCGAAGGCGGAGCGCGAGCTTGGGTTCCGGGTGGTTCCGGTGGACGCGGCGCTGCGGTCGGCGATCGATTGGTTTCGCGCGCACGGGTACGCGCCGGCGGCATGAACAGGATTGCGATTATCGCGGCGCTTCCTGTGGAGCTGAAACCGCTGGTGGTTCGCGGCTGGGAACGGCGCGGCCGCAATCTGTGGGCAGGGCGTATCGGGCAATCTGAGGCCATTGCTGTCGCTGGGGGCATGGGAGCGGCGGCGGCGGGGCGGGCGACGGAGCGGGCGTTTGCGGAGTTCAAGCCGAATATACTGGTCTCCTACGGATGGGCGGGAGCGTTGACCTGTGCGGTGAAGCCGCGGCACGCCTGCGCCATTTCTGAAGTAGTGGACGATCGCACCGGTGAGCGATTCGTTACGGATTATCCCTCTGGTTATCGGCTGATTACGCTAGATCATGTGGCTCGCGCCGAGGAGAAGCGCGCATTGGCGCAAAAGCATCAGGCGGTGCTGGTGGATATGGAGGCGGCGACGGTGGCTCGGATGGCTGGCGCGC
>JBOGMA010000412.1:0-2972 GCA_050746465.1 Acidobacteriaceae bacterium | reverse complement strand
CTCCGTCAAAATTGCGTTTAAGCTCCCACCCGGCATTTTTTACCGCCTGCCGGTCTGTCTTGACAGACTTGGGACAAGACAGCCTTCATGTCGGCGCGACCTCCAAAGCAGGCACGCGGGTGATAGCAAGTACGCTGATATCGTCCTGCTGCCCGAATTGCTGAGCGGCGGCGGCGATGACATCGACGGATTGCGTACTGAGGGCCTGGGTCCGATCGAAACCGAAAAGTTCCTTCTTCCGATTGGTAGCTTCGACCACCCCATCGGAGACGAAGGTAAGTCGGTCGCCCGGCTCCAGACGGTATTTGGTTTCCAGGTAGTCGCTATCGGCGAGAATGCCCAGCGGAAGCCCGGAATCGACAGCAAGTTCTTCCCCGTTGAGGTAGGGCGCGGGATTCCCGGCGTTCGCCAGAGTGACCGCGCCTTCCGGATCGATGAGTGCTGCGCCGCAGGTAACGAACCCGGTGATCTGGCCGTGAAGAACCTGATTCAGGTACGCCAGAACCTCAGCGGGTCCGCGGAGTTTGCATCCGCGCAATGAGCCGATGATCACGCTGACCGTCATCGCAGCCTTCAATCCCTTCCCGCTTACATCTCCCGCGACAATGAGCAGAGAGCCGTCGTCTGCCGGGAGCACCTGAAAGAAATCGCCACCAACTTCGCCGGCCGGAAGGTAGACGCTTTCAACGGCAAAGCCGGGCGTGGCAGGTGGCCTGGCCGGAATCATCAACTGCTGTAGTTCCTGCGCGCTGCGGTATTCCTGTTCGAGCGCGCTCCGGCGCTGGTTCTGCTCGACGGAGTATTGCCAGACGGCATACGCAATCGCGGCAAGTAGAAAGGAATTTGCAATGACGAGCGCCGAAAATCGACTTCCGGCAATACTGAACAGGTGGGCGTTGATTTTGTCTTCAAGCGCGCTGTGAGTCCAGCGCGCTCCCAGCCCAAACCAATTACCGGCGGCAAGGATGAGATTGCTCAATAGAGCCGAGATGGCTAGAAACCAACGCGCGGCATCCAACCGTTTCCGGAAAGCGAAGCCAATCAGCACCAGCGCGTACGCCTCAATCAAAAGCGCTGGAATTGTGAGTCCAACATCGCAGATCAGGAAAACATGTTCGGGCCAACGCCACCAATGGAAGAGTTGCATGCCGCCATCAGCCAGGTTGAATGCCATGTCAAGGATCGACAAAACAACTGTCCAGCGCACCAGAGCCGTATTCTCGCGTAATCCAAGCAGATACAGAAGAAGGAACCATAAAGCAACATCGCCAATTCCGACCACCGGGGCAACCAATCCATAGGCCCAGCGAAAGCTCAGCAGGCCGGAAATATACGTGGGGCTATCGGCAAACGGCAGCATTGCAATCGGGTGGAGCAGGTAGAGCGCCGCCCAGAAAAGCATCCATTGCCGGCGATCACGCAACCAGGCCAGCAGAGCCAACAGTCCCAGAATCGCCGATACCACCGCAAGCCCCAGGCCGTAAAGGCTGCTGCGCAGCCATGAGTAGGAAAACGCGGTCCAGACAGATGCAAGACCTCTTTGACTTCCAATCAGCGGAGTGCTCACAAGCCCGCCTTCGTCCGCTGAGCTGAACGCAATGTGCGGCGCCTTCCAGACGCGAATCGCCAGCACTCCCGTGAAGGGCGCAGTTATCGAAATGGAGTCGTGGGAACGATAGAGGGGGTCATCGGACCACACAGGGCTGGGAGGCACCTTGCCATAGCTGCCCACCAGTACACCGTTCCAGTAAATCTCCGCTGCATCCTGAACCGTCGGCAGCATAATTGCCGGGTTGACGCCGGCGCTGGAGGTAACGACGATACGTTTCCGATACCAGGCAAAGCCGGTGTAATTGCGATGCCCCTGAGTCTCCCATGACTCCCCTGTGCGGATGGATTGCCATGATGAGTCGTCGTATCCGGGCAATGCCCACGTGGGATTGTCACCGGTGCGGAATTGCCACAGGCCCGCGAGTGGAACTGCCGCCGGGCCCAGTGTGATGTGCGCAGCAGTCGCAGGAGCGGACGGCGCCGCGGAATCCGAAATGCGCTGTGCGTGGCCTTGCAAGAGAAGCAGGAGCAGCGGCAGCGCGAACAGCAGGCGTCTCATGAATAGCTTTCCGAGGGAGCACTTCATGAATAGCAGCTACATTGCCGGTTCGCAATGGGAATGTTGGAGAAGAGAAAGCCTCTGGATTGCCGGCCTCTGACCGAGAGAAGATATCGTTGCGCTGCCCGGATAAACTAGAAACAAGCCCTCATGGATCTCCACGAAAAAATTCGTTCCCTGCCCATCGGCCCCGGCGTGTACCTCTATAAGAACGCCGACGGCGAGGTCATCTATGTGGGCAAGGCGAAAAACCTCCGCTCCCGCGTCCGCTCCTATCTTCTGGAGGCTTCCCAGGCCAACGCCAAGACCGGCTCTCTCATGCGCGAGGCCACTGACGTAGACTACATCCTCGTCGCAAACGAGCACGAAGCCCTCGCGCTCGAAAACAACCTCATCAAGCAGCGCAAGCCTCGCTTCAACATCCTGCTCCGCGACGACAAAACCTACCCTTATGTCAAGCTCACGCTCCGCGACCGCTATCCGAAAGTCCAGGTCACCCGCCGCCTCATCAAAGACGGCAGTTCCTATTACGGACCCTATTTCCCCGGCAATCTCGCCTATCGCGTCGCCGAGCTGGTCCACCGCAGCTTCAAAATCGCCAACTGCAAAATCGATCTCTCGCGCTATCATCCACGCGCCTGTTTGCAGTACTACATCGGACGCTGCCTCGGCCCCTGCGTCGAGGGCCTCACCACGCCGGAAGCCTACGCCGAAGCCGTCCACGACGCCCAACTCTTCCTCGAAGGCCACCACGCCGAGTTGGAAAAATCCCTGCACCGCCGCATGGCCGACGCTGCTCAATCGGAAAACTTCGAGCTCGCCGCTCGCTATCGCGATCTGCTCATCACCATCAGCCAGTTGG
>JBOGMA010000411.1:0-2540 GCA_050746465.1 Acidobacteriaceae bacterium | reverse complement strand
CCTTCGGCTCAGACGAGCAGAAGGACTACTGGCTTCCCAAGCTCGCCATCGGAGAAAAGCTCGGCTGCTTCGGCCTCACCGAACCCGGCTACGGCTCCAACCCCGGCGGCATGACCACCCGCGCCGTCAAATCCGGCGACGAGTACATCCTCAACGGCGAAAAGATGTGGATCACCAACGGAAGCATCTCCGATATCGCCGTCATCTGGGCCAAAGTCTCCGACGAAGACGACAACGTCCGAGGCTTCCTGGTCGAAACCGATCGCCCCGGCTTTTCCGCATACGACGTTCACGGCAAATGGTCCCTCCGAGCCTCCGTCACCTCCGGCCTCTCGCTCCAGGACGTTCGCGTCCCCGCCAGCAGCCTCATGCCCGGAACCGGCGGACTCAAGTCGCCACTCATGTGCCTCAACCAGGCCCGTTACGGCATCGCCTGGGGGGCCATCGGCGCAGCCATGGCTTGCTACGACACCGCGCTCCAGTATTCCCTGCTCCGCAAGCAGTTCCGCGACGAGCCGATTGCCTCGCACCAACTCATCCAGGAAAAGCTCACCTGGATGATCTCCGAAATTACTAAGGCCCAGCTTCTCGTCCTGCAAGTCGGACGCCTCAAGGACGCCGGCAAGGTCGAACACCAGCACATCTCCATGGCCAAGCGCAACAACGTCTGGATGGCCCTCGAATGCGCCCGCCTCGCCCGCGACATCCTCGGCGGCAACGGCATCACCGACGACTACCCCATCATGCGCCACATGATGAACCTCGAATCCGTCAAAACCTACGAGGGCACCCACGACATTCACACTTTAATCATTGGACAAAGCGTGACTGGGATTCCGGCCTATTGAAAGACTCACGCCGAGCGCAGGGCACGGCTTCATAGCCTGCTGAAAAGCTCGGGCTTTGTATCAGGGGACGGCTTCAGCCGTCCCGAAAAGGCTTAAAATCATCGCGGGCTTTAGCCCCTGCGGCGCGAACCTGCAGGGGCAGGAAGCGCGTCTAATAACTGACACTTTCTTATGTCCCTCCACCTTCCCAAGCTGGAACGGCGTCCCGAGCTGGACGCGTTGCGAGGACTCTTCCTCGTATGGATGACGCTGACGCACCTGCCTACTCGCTTCAGCGACTTCGTCAACCAGCCGCTCGGCTTCATCTCCTCCGCCGAGGGATTCGTCTTCATGTCCGCCCTGTTGGTGGGCCGCATTTACCTTCGCGGAATGCTGGAGAACAAGACGCACACCCAGCGCAAGCTGTGGAAACGCTCGCTCAAGATATACGGCTATCACCTATTGCTGCTCGTGATCGCTTTCTCCGTTGCCGCTACTTACGCCGCTCACACCCACATAGCCGCGCTGACGAACCTCTTCAACTTCTACCTCGCGCACCCCGGAACCGCCATCCTCGGCTCGGTCCTGCTGCTCTACTGCCCGCCGCTGCTGGACATCCTGCCCATGTACGTCATCTTCCTCGTCCTCACGCCGATCGTTCTCTCGGCGTCCATTCGCTTTGGCTGGAAGAAGATCCTCGCCGCCAGCTTTTCCGTGTGGCTGCTCGCGCAGTTCGGCCTGCGCGATGTGGTTCATAACGGAATCGTCGCCGTCACCCACCTGCACATTCCGCTCCAGGAAACCGGAGCCTTCAATCTCTTCGCGTGGCAGGCCATCTGGATCGTGGGCCTCTGGCTCGGCGCCGAAATGGCCCGCGGCAACAATCCGTACAAGAGCGTGCGCGGTCCAGCCATCGCCGTCTGCGGCGCCCTGTGCCTGTTCTTCATCGGAGTCCGCCACGACTGGCTCGGCGTGCACCTTACGCAGCAGGCGCTCGGCATGCAACTCGACAAGTGGAGCATCGGCCCGCTCCGCGTCGTCAACCTGGTCTGCTTCAGCGTCGTCATCTATTGGCTGCGCAAGTACGTCGCCAAGGCGGTTTCACACGAGCCGCTGCTCACGCTTGGCAAGGCCTCGCTGCAGGTCTTCTGCGCCCACCTGTTCTTCGTCTTCGTCGGCCTCGCGTTGCTCTACGGAGAAGTCGAGCAGCTCCACGGCTGGACCGCCGTCATCCTGCTCGTCGTCACTTTCGTTTCGCTGATGATCGTCGCCATCTACGACGTAAACAAGCGAAACCGGAAACGCAACCAACCCCCGCCACCGCAAATCGCGCAGCCGCAGGGCGTTTCGCAGTAGCAGGGAGTCTCGCGATAATAGAGGCTATGAATAACGATCTGGAATACGAACGGAAACTCGCGGCTTTGCGAGCGGCAATCAAGGAAGGCGAGGAGAGCGGATATGCCGAGCCAGGCAGCTTTGACCGTATCCGAAAAGAGCTCGGCCTTTCACCGATTGAGAATGACGATCCCGCTCCCGACCAACGGGAGGGTCACTCAAGCTGATCAGGAATTGCGCCGCAGGCGCGTGTGCCCGCGACGGCCAGTCACACGGCTACTGTAAATGTATCTTCCGACCGCATCACTTCCCGATACAGCGTATCGCGCTCGACCGGAACCCGCCCCGCCGCCGTAATCAGCCGCATCAGTTCCTGCC
>JBOGMA010000410.1:0-5749 GCA_050746465.1 Acidobacteriaceae bacterium | reverse complement strand
TCGAGGAGCGGTTAGCTAAAGCTAGCGTTTACATTCCCTGGTGAGTCTGGTAACAGCCGATATCGACCTTTCCGCCGCTTGCCCTGGGCGCTCCGTCGAGGTCTTTCGACCCGACTATCGCCTGCCCCAGATCGGTTCCCTTCCCTATGGCGGGAGAGCCCTTCTGCAAATGGAAATTCTTGCTGGCGGGATCAACAAATTGCGGATCGCCAAAGATGGAATGCTGATCCTGGCCGGTGGCTTTCACGTATTCCTTGAATGATGCGTAGTCTTTGTGGTTGTAGGACCATTTCACAGTGCTGGGTCCGGCTGGGAAGTAGTAGAGGTTGTGGTCCAGCGTGACGGTGGGGACGCCGGGCTGCATGGGGCCGGAAAGGCTTCGCTGTGCGCGGCCATATTTGCCGATGTAGACGATGTTGTTTTTGAAGACGTTGTTCTTCATGTGGTACTGCATCTGGAGTTCGCCGGTGCCGGTGTGCCAGGCGTCGTCCCTGTAGAGAGTGTTATTCACGATGGTGACGTCGTGAGTTCCTCCGCGCTTGAGGCCGTATCCACCGATGGAGATGCCAGCGGTGTGGCAGAGATAGATCAGGTTGTTGCGAACGGTGATGTAGCTGCTGTTGTGGCCAAGGTGTTCGCTGGCGGTTTCGATTCCGTAGTCAACGTCGTGAATGGTGTTGCGCTCGATGAGGATGCGCGTACCGCCGTCGACATAGATGCCGTCGGAGTCGGCGCTTTCACGATAGGCGGGATTGCCTCTTGAGGTGATGTCGTAGACGAGATTTTCGCTGATCACTCCGTCGCGGGCGCGATCGACTGACGGGTCCGGTGCGGTGTGCTCGAAGCCGATGGCATCGATTCCGATGTTGTTATTGTTGTGGACGCGGTTTCCAGTTACGCGAAAATGCGTTACGTTGCCATTCAGAGTCAAGGATTCACTGGAGCCGGTCTGGAGGTTGTGAACTTCGTTTCCGGCGACAACCAGGTCGGTGATCGGGGTCATGTCAGTTCCGTAAATGGCGATTCCGAAACCATTGGCTCCGCTGCCGGGGCCGTGGCGTCCGGGGAAGGTCTGCTGGATGTCGTGGACGTTGTTGTTCAGTAGTTCAATATGGGAGCCATGCCCATCGATGCAGATTCCGCAGGGAACACTTTCGCGGTCGGCGGTCTTATAGTTTCGAATTTCAAGATGCTCGATTTTGACGTAGCTGACGTCGTGAAGGCGAAGCATCGCGGACTTCCCGTGCGGAGGCTTCATGCAGCTTCCGTCAAGCACGGCGAGCTGGCCGGGCTGGCTGCGGAAGGTGATGTATCCCGCGGACGCGCTGCCTGAAGAGGTGATGGAGAGCTGCTGTCAATAGACGACGCCGAGGACAATGACGGTGTCGCCTGGCTTTGCCTCGGCCGCGGCGTGTTGCAGCGTTTTGAAGGGCTGGGCCTGGGTTCCTGGGTTTGAATCGACGCCGCTGGCGGAGACATAGAAAGATGCGGCGTGAGCGGGTGGGACGAAGCCAGCGGCCAGGAGCGGAAGAGATATGCAGAGGGCAAGATATTTCCAAGCGCAGGTCAATTTACTCTCCTTTCGACGATGAGGCTGCCAAAATTCTCAGCCTGCTATGGCGAATCGAGTCCCGGATGCAGTGATTTTCGTTCCGAGACCGCCAAAAAGGATTATCGCTGGCCAGAGCTGAGACCTAGCGAATCATTACGATTGTGATCGTGTCGAAACCAATGCTGTTTGTCAAGGGATTTTTGAGGAGCGCGCTGGGGATCAGCCTCAATCGTCTGATGCAGGCCATGCGTTTCGCTCCCGTTTTGAAATTGTTGGACATCATCGCCTCGCCCTTGTCGCTTTCGATTTATTGTTTCCGCTAGATCAAATTGTCTCGCTTTAATTGACATCTGTTTCGCATTTTGATAAATAGGGGTGCATTGATAGGTTTTCGGAGGCTCCATTATGAGGAGTTGGAAACGCGCGGTATTTGTGCTTGCTCCCTTGCTGGGGGGCCTTTTCTTTGCTGTCGCGATATTTGCGCAGTCGATCAACCAATCTCAGATTCGCGGGACGATCACGGACCAATCCGGCGCGGTGATTCCGGGAGCTAAAGTCACTATCACGGATGTGGGCACGAACATCTCGCAGAGCACCGCCTCTAACGGCAGCGGCGCTTACGCATTCACCGCGTTAAGAGCATCGGATTATGAACTGACGGTGCAGGCGCCGGGGTTTGCCGTATCGAAACAGGTCGGCATCACCCTGACGGTGAATCAACAAACAACGTTGAATGTCAGCATGAGGCCTGCAACCGCGGAAGAGAAGGTGACGGTGAGCGCGGTTCCTGTGCTTCTTGAGACTGGCAATGCCACAGTAGGGGCGACCATCCAATCCGAATACCTGACCCATTTGCCTCTGGAAGGCCGCAGCACGTTTGGGCTTACGTTTTTGTCGCCCGGCGTGACGGAAACCGCTGGAATGGGGATTGAGAACTCCTATCCTGGAGGGACGCAGTTTGTGTCCAACGGGCAGAGGAACTCGAGCTCGAGCATCCGGCTGGACGGCATTCTGATCACAGCGCCGGAACAAGGCGAAGGGGGGCAATCCGGCACTTACTTCCATCCGAACACGGAAGGGGTGCAGGAGATGAAGGTTGAGAACAACAGCTTTTCGGCGGAATACGGCATGGGAACGGTCATCAATGAGCTGATGAAGTCCGGCACGAATCAACTGCATGGCAGCGCGTATTGGTATAACTCAAACGGCGTTTACAACGCGCGGGACTTCTTCAATAGCGGCCCAAAGCCAAGCTCAAATTCGAACCAGGCGGGTTTCTCTATAGGCGGCCCGATTTTCAAGAACAAGACCTTCTTCTTCGTTGATTTCGAGGAGGACCGCGCGAGCAGCCCTCAGACCATCACGGCGACGGTTCCAACGGATGCTGAGCGGAGCGGTGACTTCTCGGGGGCGATCGCGATCGACGGGGACGGCAATCCTGTTCCGAACACCATCTACGATCCATTCCTGGTCTGTGATGATGCGAATCCGAATTCTCCCTGCCCGGGGGGAACGAACAGCGATGAACGGCCGGCGTATCCAAACAATATGATTCCGGCGGGGGAGATTGATCCGATCGGGCAGGCACTGATGAACCTTTATCCAAAGGCGAATGCTGCCGGCAACTCGACTGGTCTGAATAATTTCAATCAAACCATTTTGAGCACCTTCAACGCCACGCAGGTGGACGCAAAAATTGACCAGCACTTCTCGGAAAAATCGGTCCTTTCAGTGCGCTTTGGAACGATCTGGGACAAGGGTCTGACACCGACCATATTTGGAGACGGTGAGTTCAACGACGGCAATCAATATTCCGATCGCATCTATAACTCCGGCATCAACTATTCTTACGCCCCGACTCCAAATACGCTTTGGGTCTCGACGCTGGGTATCGATCGGGTATCGGAGCCGACCAATGACGTGAATTTCCCAGATGTGACTTCTGTTGGCTTTCCATCGTATCTGGAGCAGGATGGCATTACTCGAATGCCCGCGATCACGATGGAGGACTCACCCGGGACTTCCCTCTTCTCTCAATGCTGCGTTATCACCAAATTTGCCCATACCCTTCTCAACTACACGTCTGCCTTCGAATGGACCAAAGGCAACCAGACCTTGAAATTCGGCGGCCAGCAATGGATCTTCTACAACAATTTCTATCAGCCGGATTCTCCAACGGGGAATTTTGCGTTTAGCCAGTTCGCCACTTCCGAGTCGCCGTTCGATACGGGCAACGGCTCCCAGGGCAATGACCTGGCCAGCCTGCTGATTGGGTGGCCGGACGATAACAGCTACGTTCAGGTAGTGAAGTCTGTTGCCGACAGATCGTCACAAACCTCGTTCTATGTGGAAGACAACTGGAGAGCGACTCCCAAGCTGACGCTGAATTTAGGCGTGCGCTACCAATGGAATACGCCCTACACGGAGCGGGACAACAACACCCAATTCAGCGACTTTACCGGCGAAAGTGGAATCTCCGTGCCCGGCCTTGCCCAGTACGGGCATTCGGGTTCCCTGCTCGGAACCACAATTTTCTCTTCCTCGAAGATGCGGCATCTGCCTGTCGATTGGAACAACGTGGCGCCGCGCTTCGGCTTCGCTTATCTGGTCAATACAAACCTGGTATTTCGCGGTGGAGCGGGAGTCTATTCGGGCTTTCCGACCGCCACAAATTTTCAATACCCGGGTCCGGCCTACGGCGGCTACTTCACTCCATTCTTCTCGCTTGATGGCGGCGTCACTCGCAACACGACTTTGTCCAATCCGTTTCCAGGCGGGCTTCCGCAGCCGCAAGGTCAGGCATACGGAAAGCTGGCGATGTGGGGGCTTGAAGACGGCAACATCAATGGAACCCAGAAGGCGGATGACGCGGATATTTACCAGTGGAACCTTGGGTTCCAGCAGGCGTTCCCTTCCAACATCGTCATCAGCGTGAACTATGTGGCAAATCGCAGCACGCACCTGCCGTGGGCGGGAACCCAGAATCGCAACTTCATTCCTTCCTCGGTCAGAAGCCAATACACGAGTCAGGAATTGAGTTCGCAAGTCGCCAATCCGTTCCAACCGCTCTTTTCCGGGCCCAACGCAATCTTCAACGTGCCGGAGTCGCAATACAGCGATGACACGCTGCCGCTGTTGAATCTTCTGCGCCCTTACCCGCAGTTCGATGGCGCCTTCAACGGCTATTACCTGACCGAAGCTTCGTCCTGGTACAACGCGCTGCAGGTGGTGTTCCGGAAGCGCGCGGGGAAATACCTGAACTTCCTGGGAAATTACACCTGGTCAAAAAATGAGGACGATTCGTCGGCAGGGCCGAACTCCTGGCTTGGCACTGTAGGCGCGGGAATGCCGCAGGAACTTGATCATCTCAATCGGGAATGGTCGGTGAGTGCGAATGACGCGACCAATCGCCTGGTGGGAGCGGTCATGTTCCAGTTGCCGATCGGGCGCGGGTATCTGGTCGGCAGGAGTATGAATCGCGCGGTGGATGCATTCATCGGGGGATGGCAACTGAATCTTCTTGGAACTTATCAAAGCGGCCAGCCGCTGAACGTTTCTATGGCCAACGACCGGCTTGCTGATGGAGTCCAGCGGCCCAATGTTGACTCCGCCTGCCTGAGCAGCACGTTCAAGACGGGAATCAGCATGACTACGGCGGCAATCACAGGACAGCCGTATCTGAAGACAAACTGCTTTTCCGACCCTGGAGATCAGCAAGCCGGAGATGCACCGCGATACATATCAGCGATACGGTCGGAAGGCATCCACAGGGCTGATCTTACCTTTGAAAAGAACTTCAAACTGGAAACGCATGGCACGGTCGAGGTTCATGTGGACTGCTTTAACTGCACCAACACCCCCCGCTTCTGGGCTCCGAACACTTCGTATGAGGATCCTAGTTTCGGCATAATTGACTCCACGGCCGCGGCGGCGCGCAATCTACAGTTGGGCATGCGATACGAGTTCTAAACGCGGCCGCCCCTACAGGGAACGCTCCACTCAAGCCTTGGCCGACTTGAGTGGGCTGCCTCTCTTTAGAAGAATCTTCGACGCACACCCATATGCCCACTTGGAAGGACGAAGATGCGCACGTATGTGAAACACGTATCGCCGGCTGTGGTGATATTTCTTGTGATGGCTTCGTTTCCGTTCGCAGGCGTGTGGGCACAAAGCGCGCCTCAAAATCCGCGTGCATGG
>JBOGMA010000409.1:0-3244 GCA_050746465.1 Acidobacteriaceae bacterium | reverse complement strand
GCTCGCCACCATCCAGATCGGAGCCTTCCGTCCCGACGAGACAAAATCCGCCCCAGCCCCCGTCGAAACCGTAGCCGCCAAAGAAACCACGCCCCGCATCACCCCGCACGAGGTCTTTCAGGAAGCCAAGCAGGCCGTCGATCTCTCCCAGGCCGAAGTCATCGTCGCCGTAGGCCGCGGCATCAAGGAGCAGAAAAACCTCGCCCTCGCCGAAGACCTCGCCAAAGCCCTCGGCGGAGAGCTCGCCGCCTCCCGCCCCATCTGCGACAACGGCTGGCTCCCCCTCGACCGCCAGATCGGAAGCTCCGGCCAGACCGTCGCCCCCAAACTCTACTTCGCCCTCGGCATCAGCGGAGCCATCCAGCACATCGTCGGCATGAAAGGCTCCCGCACCATCGTCGCCATCAACAAAGACCCCGAAGCCCCCATCTTCGAAATCGCCGACGTAGGCGTCATCGGCAACCTCTTCGACATAGTCCCCGCCGTGACCGAAGAAATCAAAAAGGCAAAGGCATAGATCGCGACCAGCCATTCCTCAGCTTGATTTCACCTCATTGGCGGGCGTGCAGGTACTTACGCAGCAGGTAATATTCATTCACCGGGCGGTCATCCGACATTGCCGGCGCGCTCGGATCCTTGTCGATCAGCAAATGCAGCGGCACCTCGTGAGAAATGACCCGCTCGAATTGCTTTTGCGCCGTCCTCTCCGGACCCCATTCCACGAAATCCAAGGCGGCGGCCGGCGGCAGACGCGACGCCAACACCGAGCTCGGAGTATCCGGCAGCGGCCTCATGCTGGCCAGATAGTACGTTCCGAAAACATTCTGCCGTGCATCCAACGACGAGAATGCCTTTACGTAAGAAAAAGAATCCACAAGCGCCTTCGTAATGGAAGCCGTTGTGGCGTCATCAGTTGACTGTGCCGGATACCAGATTTGCAATATTCCATCGCTGGACAGATGCTTTCGGACCACTGCGTAGAATTCACGCGAATAGAGCAGGCTCGAACCCGCGGCCGGCACTGGCGGTGGCGGATCGACAACGATCACGTCGAATTTCTGCGTCGATCCATCGAGGAACCGTCGTCCGTCGTCGATCACAATGCGCGCCAGCGGAGAACGTTCCAATGTGGGCGCATCCGGATGGAAGTATGCGAATAGCTTGGGGACGCTTGGCACCAGGTCGACTGCCGTCGTTGGAATTCCCCAGCTAAGCATGGAACGGAACGTCGTCCCCATCCCAAAACAGATCACCAGTCCGTCGCGCGGCGGCCTCGACATATAGGCGAGCGGCAGATGGGCCATGTACTTGGTGACTGGAATCAGGGCTGTCATCCCAACACCATTCACCAGGAGATGACGGTGGAATCCTGTGCCGGCCGCGATGACCGTTGCCGTGTAGTCCCGCCGGATCACCTTTTTCGCAAACTGTGTCCCGTAGTCGTGACTGATTGCGACAAGCACAATTGCGGCGATTGCCGCCGCAACAAACTTCAGCTTGTTCTTGCGGTCGCCGGCCCTGGTAGCCGCAGCTTCGGCAGCCTTGTGAAACACTGCCAGCCCGGCAATCACAAGCAAAGGCAGTGCCAGGGCGCCCACTGAAAACCGTTCTCCTAGCCAAGGCAACAGACAGAACCCTGCAATCAGCGGCCCCAGGATGCACCCAGCGATATTCACCGCATACGCAGTCCCGGCTCTTTCGGGATCGCCCTCCGACCAGCAGTCCACAAGCAGTGGCGTCAGAAAACCTACGATCGCGCAGAAGAAAACAATCGATAAGAGCGGAACCTCTCCGCCCAGCTTCCAGAAACCGAACACCGGATCCACCGCAATCAGTGGCACTACGGAAAACAACGCCAGCAAACTCCAAGACGATGCGCTCTCCTCCGGTCCGCGCATCCGTGCCTTGGAGCGGTAATCCAGCGAACCCACGTTTGTAGCCAGCAGGTATACTGCGAGAATTCCCGCAAAGGCATATACAACATTGCCGAGGTATGGCGTGAGTTGTCGAATCCACACGACCTCCATGCCCATGCTCACCAGCCCGGTGGTGAACAGAAAGCACAAAATTGCGCTCCTGGGAAGCCCATACAGCCCGGCTTGCGAGGCCCGGGCTGGAGCCAAATCCTTCGCCGCAACCGAGCCCCTCACCCGCAAGCTGAGGGCAAAAGCCAGGATTGCCAACAGTGCATTCAGGCAGCCGGCAACATAGAGTGTCCCCTGGAATCCCAACAACTCAATCAGGATGAAAGCAGAAACACCCGTGCCCAGCAGCGCCCCGAACACATTGGCAATGTAAAGGTAACTGAACGAGCGCTTCGATTCGGCCGTATCCGTTTGCCGTATGACCGCCATCAGGAACGGAAACGTCGCCCCCATGCACGTGCACCAGGGCAGCAGCGAGATCGCGATCCACAGGCCCGCCAGAATGTAATAGCTCGAGGATTGCCACGCGCCGAACGTTCTGACGTGAAGCATCAAATCCCGCCCCAGCTTCAACTCCAATGCAACCGCGACAGACGAAATTCCAATCAGTAACTCGGTGACCGCGTAGAGGCGCAGCATGAGCCGTGCGCGACTCAGCAGGCCGCGCCGCGCAATTCGCCCCGCGCCCCACGAGCCCAGGCCCAGGCCCGCCATGAACATCGAAATCACGATCGAAACCATCGCCGTAGTCACGCCGAAACTGGCCATAGCAAGCCGGACCCACACCACCTCGTAAACCAGTCCGCAAAATCCAGAAATGATAAAGAAAGCAAAATACCAATACAATCGCGGCATCCCGATCACGCGCATTCGCGCACCGGCATCCTTCGTTTCCACTACGCTGGTCATTTTTGTCCTATCGGCATCAGAAAAGTTCAGGTGCGCTGCGAAGCCGCTCTCTGTATATCATTCATCGAGACACGAGCCGCGGGAAATTTCGCGGAAGTAACCTCCGCATACACCCAAAGAGACATGCGCAGCTGCACACGCGCATCCGCGACCCCTTCAGGCAGCACTGGGAAATCGGCAAACCCCTCTGTCGCAAGCTGTCCAGAGCCTCCGCACTAAACCACTGACCCATCAGCAGCTTATAAATGCATATGAATTTCCCCAACTTTAGGTGCCCCACCCTTGAACGCGCAGATTTGCGTTCAAGGGTGGGACGGAAGTCCCTAAGCTGCTGGGCGTATTCTGCTCCAATCTGGCCCTGCAGCACCTGCGGGGCGATTGTGGAAAGAACTCCCAGATGAACTCGCAAC
>JBOGMA010000408.1:0-4939 GCA_050746465.1 Acidobacteriaceae bacterium | reverse complement strand
CCCTCGCACGTGACGAATTCACGTCCGGGAGCGATCTCGATTGGACGCTATTAATTGATGGCCTAGCTGACCCGAAGCATCACGCCCTTGTCAGAAAGATCCGTACTTTGCTTCAAGCTCTTGTCATGAAAGCCCCTGGCCGAGAAGGCACATTCGGCGATATGGTTTTCAGCCACGATTTGATTCATCAGATTGGAGGAGAAGACGACACGAATCGCAATACAACACGTCGGCTGCTACTGCTTTTGGAATCTCGCGTTGTCGGACGCAGCGATGCTTATACTCGTGTGGTTCGCCATATTCTGAGTCGATATCTTCTCGAGGACCGTGGTCTCTGGCGAGGATCCGGGCCTCGCGTTCCACGCTTTCTTCAGAACGATTTCGCCCGGTACTGGCGCACCATGGCGGTGGATTTTGCTTATAAGCTTAGAAACCGCTCCGGGGAGGGATGGGCCATCCGGAATATAAAGCTCCGAATGTCTCGGAAACTGACGTATGTCTCTGGTTTGCTTGCATGTTTTCGATGTGAACTTGACTTCAGTGAGGAGGAAAAGCTGGGTGTTTTCGGCGATCCGAACCGCCACGAGGAATTGATTCGGCACTTGGAACAGATTTTTCAGATGACACCCTTGGAAATTGTCGCCGAAGTACTGTCCAGATATCAGCACCTGAAGCCAACAGCAGCCAAGATCTTCAATTCGTATGATGGATTTATCGGCATTTTAGCTGATTCAGAGAAGCGACAACACCTGGAAGCACTTAAAGAGGAAGAGGCGGAATTCGATACTGTTTACCAAGCCGCTCGTGAGCTCAGCCATCAATTTCGGGATGGAATCGTTGAGTTCTTCTTTGATCCGAAGAGCCCAATGGAGATGCTGACAAAAAACTACGGGGTATTTTAATGAGACCGATTGGCTTCTCGACCGGTGCCCTCGCTTATGCTGATTTCCGGCAAGCGCTTGAAATGCTAAAGGGAACCCGCTGCAATTCAATTGAACTTTCGGCTTTGCGACAACGCGAACTCATACCGCTTGTAGAGTCGATTGATACGCTTGACCTCTCCAGCTTCGAATACGTCGCAATTCACGCCCCCAGCGAGTTTGGCGCCGATACCGAGCTTGCCATTCGGGATCGATTGCAAGGCATAGCATGGCGACAATGGCAAATTATAGTTCATCCAGATGCTATCCATGACTTTGCCTTCTGGCGCGACCTCGGCTCGCTACTTTGCATTGAGAACATGGACAAACGAAAGCCAGTCGGCCGCACAGCCAACGAGTTGTCCTTGATTTTCGAAAAATTGCCTGACGCGACCCTTTGCTTCGATATCGGCCATGCTCGTCAGTGCGATCCTACAATGACTGAAGCGTACTTTATACTTCGGAACTTTGGATCAAAACTTAGGCAGATTCACATTAGCGAGGTCAACAGTCAAAGTAAGCATGACTGCTTATCCCACGGGTCCATCCTTGCCTTCCAGCAGGTTGCAGAACTCATACCAGAAACCATTCCACTAATATTAGAAACGCCGGTGATTAGATCGAATATTGATGTCGAGATTGAAAAGGCAATGCAAGCGATGTCACGGGTTGAAGTGATGGTGGCGTAGCGCATTACGCAATGTGCATGCCCGGTTCTGCCTGAGTGAGCCACTGCGATCCCTCATATGCCGCTCGGCAAAACATATTAATAAGCGGAATATGCTCAAGCTTCGTGCATCGCGTCCGCTCCAATTTCCGGCTCGCGACGAGGACGGCCAATATTTGCGCTCGCGAAATTGCGACGTTCAACCGGTGCTTATCAAACAGAAATTCCATTCCTCGCGGCGACGCATCGCCATCGCTGGCCGTCATGGAGAAGATCACGACCGGCGCCTGCTGACCTTGAAACTTGTCAACGGTACCAACACGTATTCCGGGCAGCGCTATTTTGAGCTTGCGGACTTGTAGGTTGAAAGGTGCGACGACCAGGATATCGTCTTTCGAAATTAGCCTCGATGGATGACCGGGCTGTTCCAACGTTTGGCCGATCAATTCTCTGACGATTTGCTCGACGGCGCGCACTTCTTCCTCCGACTCATAGGCGTTGCCCTCATGGTCAACGGCCACATAGACGAGTCCTGTTGAGCGATACAGGTACTTGCTCGGTTTCGTGAAATGGATAGAACGCGTTTCCGTGACCAGCTCATGTCCAAGCCTTCCGTCATAGATCGCTTTTGAAATAAAAGAGCAGATTTCCGGTCTCATTCGCCATGTCTTGGGAAGAAAAATGCCACGATCCTCCGGTATGGTAGCGTGGCTCTCCAGATAATATTCGAGGATAGATGCCCCGCTCTCGCCAGGATGCACGCCCCGGATAGGTTGGCCCAATTGCATCTGGTCACCTAATAGAATCAAATTCGACGCAGACGAAGCCATCCCAACGAGCTTAGCGAGAGAGACCTGGCCGGCCTCATCGATAAAGAGATAATCGAACTGCCCTTCTGCTTCGGGGCGGCTGAAGACCCATGCAGTGCCGCCGACAAGGTCCGGCAGCGTTTCCCTCTTAAATATCGCGGCATTATCGGGAACAATCTCAATGGCAGGATGGAAGCGCACGCGATCCTCTTCCCCACACTTTGCCGCGGTGAAATGTATGCCTTCTTGGGTGGCAGCTTCTGAGGCGGATTTCATCAACTCACAGATCGCATCGTGCGTATTGGACGAAATTCCAACGCGTTTGCCGGCTTTAAGCAACTCAGCGATAACCTGGCCGCCCTTCGAAGTCTTTCCCGAGCCAGGCGGCCCCTGGATGCACAGGGCGCTTCGATTCAGCCCCAGTACAACGCGTTTTGCACCGACGAGGACATCCTCATTTTGCTGAATCGGCGGACCGCTTATCGATTCGTGAATGCGAGGGCGCTGCCGGAAAAGGAAATCCTGTAAAGCGGCCGGCGGTTCTCCGGTCGCTAAATAGCGCCGAACGGTTCGTTCAATGGATTCCACTATTACTCGCTCGTTAAATATCTCATCGGGAATGAGACTGAAGCGATCCGGTAGCGCGCCGCTCCTCTTGCCCCGTTTTATTGTGAGTAACTGACGATCATAATCTATGCTTTCAATCGTCGCTTTAAGTTTCGTCCCTACCGAAAGCTCGCAGGCACTGCCACCACGAAGTTTTGATTCCTGATCTGGGAATCTATATTCATACAGAAACGACAGCTTCACTGGTATTGGTGGAGTTGCCGTTCTTTCTACTTCTCCCAGGCATTCCGGATCTTCAAGCAACTCCTGTTCCGTCATCGCCAGTCGTTCGAATCTGGCCCAGTGCAGTGATTTTTGCTCTCGCCTTTGAAATTCCAGAAGATGAGCCAGCAATTCATGAACACGCCAGCGCTCCGGCTCCGTAGTGCGGTCAGCCGGTATTTGGGCGAGCATCTCCTGTGCTAAAGCCGCTCTCCCGGTGGTTTCCGCCGCCAGTTCGGGCGGAGGCTCGGGAGAAACATAGCTGTGGCCCGATTCTGATTGGCGCTTGCGCAGCCATTCCTCCAAGAGCCATGTGGAATCACAGTCTGCGTGGTTGTACTCGCGGATGAGCTTCAACGTTGGAGAGCTTCGCCAGTCCTCCCCATCGCGGTCAGCTAGCCAGCGGTAGTAATACACCATCGAATCGCCGGCCGTCACGACTTGGCCGTCGCGCTTCCGGAGGTACAAATGCTCGATGTTCTTTAGAGAATAGGAAGGCTCGCCAACCAATAGCGCCTGCCGAACAACCGTATATAGATCAACAAAAACGTGATTTCGTAATAGCTCGTCAACTTCGTTTTCGCGTGATGCGTAACGGCACATGAGCCGTTTGAGCGCAGCCGTTTCATACGCGGCATAATGATACACGTGCATGGCCGGGTCCTGTTGCCACCGGTTATGAATCCAATCCACAAACGCTTCGAAGGATGCCTTCTCCTGGGACCGATCGTGCGCCCACCAGTCCTTGAA
This sequence comes from Acidobacteriaceae bacterium, assembly GCA_050746465.1. Lineage (GTDB taxonomy): Bacteria > Acidobacteriota > Terriglobia > Terriglobales > Acidobacteriaceae > Silvibacterium. The sequence continues at coordinate 965 of JBOGMA010000408.1, read as the reverse complement.
GACTAATTCGCCATTCTCCTGGCAAACGGCTCCCAGCAGGTATTCGAGCCCGCCCTCAACCATGGGATAGCCCTCGATGTCGAACACAACATCGCTTGGGGATGCCGGCGGCAACAGAGCAAAACCTTGTCTACGATTATCGGCGGGTGGGGGAAGAAATTCGTAGGCAGGAGATCCATCGGACGAAGGCGCTAATTGGAGCCGCGCCTGCGACCGCAAACGTTCAAATGTTTCTCGGGCTATCCGAGGGGCGAGTTCAAGGCTGCTCTCGGCAAGGGATCGCACGGTAGTGATACCGGCTGCCGCGAGCTTCTTGAGTTGCGTGCCTCGAATGGTGGCCACGAGCGAGACATCATTCCGCTCTTCGAGGAGGCTTGTCACGTAGCCGCTCCAATGCCGATAATCGGCGCGCCCTGGAAACTGCGGCGGCACATCGCGCCGAAATGACTGCTGCTGTTCGAGAAACGCGCGCTTAACTGAGCGGTAGTAGAAAACGTATTCGGAAACCCGCAGCGGTTTGCGTTCACCATTTCCGAGAATGATTCCGGCGTGCTCAGGCAGACGGCCCTGCAGCGCTTCCAGCATTTCGGAATAACAGCAGAGTTGGATTGCGAAATATGGCTTCATTCCGCGTGCAAGTTTGGTGTCCCATACTTCGTAGTGCCAATCCCCAAATTCCGAATGGCCGGGCACGCGGATCAAAAAATCCGACCAGCCTGCAAACGGCTCTAGCGTTAAACGCGCTTGATAAATCACCTGGCATCCTTGCCGCATTGCAGTCATTGTTTTCTGGAATGCGCGTTCGGATCGATCGATGATTGCGACTTCTGTTTCGGATCGGAAGGAGTCGAGAACCCGCGTTTCAAGCTCCTCGCCGCTCTTACGAAACAGCTCGTCTTCTTCCGTGGTCTCGTCTTGCTTGATTTCTCCGGGGAACTCCGGGTCATAACGATCAAGCCACGTTA
>JBOGMA010000407.1:0-7103 GCA_050746465.1 Acidobacteriaceae bacterium | reverse complement strand
CGAGTTCACAGCGCAGTTGGTAACTCGAACGTTGCGGCAGCAGTCAATGTCCATGCCGTCGCGGTTTGTGTCGATGGTCAGCCCGTCGATGGTGAGGTTATCGACGCCCGTCGCCAGAATTCCGAACCAGCCTCCCTGGAGGATTTGAAAATCCTTCAGAAGCACGTTGTGGCACTTCTTCAGCGCGATTGATTTATTCCCTACCCCTTGAATTCGACGCTGTTGCGAATTGCGGCTGTTGGGGCCATTCGCGCGCACCAATCCTGTGCCCCAGATGCGCCCCGGACCCAGGATGGAAATGTTGTTGAGGCCCTCGCCCCAGATCAAACTGTTATGCCAATGATTGTGGCCGAAGTCCTGATAGGCTTCCCATGGTTGCGGCGGTTCGGGGTCGTCGTATCCTCCGGATTGGCCCTCCGCCAGCGGATCGGCGGCGATGACGACCGCGCCCGCGCCCAGATGCAAGGTGATATTGCTCTTCAGGCGAATGGAATAACAGAGATACTGTCCTGCCGGAAAGTGGACCATCCCTCCGCCACTCGCGGCCGCCGCGTCTATGGCGCGATTGATGGCAGGAGAATCAACGGTGCGGCCATCGCCGCTCGCGCCGAAGGACGAGACGTTGAATATCCCCTTTTGCGCGTGTCCCGCCAACTCCGAGTGCTGAGACCCCTCCGCGAGAGAAGGAATTGCGAACGCCGTCGCGCCCGCGAATCCCGTACCTGCAAACTTTAGAAAATTTCTGCGCGCGTTGATTGCTATCGTGCTGTTCCCCATTCACCTTTTCCCCGTGGAAGTATCTGACTGCCAGTTTATTCGGATTTCGGCGCTTTCGTTGCGGCGGAGCAGAACCACCATCAAGCTTCAAGCCCTCGAAAGCGCCGGGCTCCGAAGGAAACTGGTGCTCCCGCCGAATGAATTTCAGGCGCACGCCACTATTGGACCAATGCTGTGAATTGGCAACGGGTCCGAATCTGGATTCGTAGTTCGAGAACAGCTGGCTTTTGAAATGCCGGCAGGCCTGCTTTCATCACGCCAGAAATCCCATCGGGATCTCTGGCGTGATGGACTTCCCCGGCAACTTCAGCGCGCAGTTACGCGATACAGGGCAACTCCATGCGGTGGAACTGTGGCGCTGATGGTGCTATTGGCTTTCTCCGTCTTGCCAGTCCACAGGTTTTTCAGCGAGTAGCTGCCTTCACCGGCAGGCAGCCCAACGGCGGATGCTTGCACGGACACTTTCTGTGATCGCTCGCTCCTGTTGAACAGGCCGACGATCACGTCTCCGTTCGGTTCCGTTTTGGCGAACACCTGACGGACACCATCGTTGACGATTCGCTTGGCGGCAATCGCGTCCTGATCTACGGCAATGATGGCCTTGTTCTTCAACAGCTCCAAATCTTGCGGGTCGAGGTGGGTCAGATCGACACCGAGGATGAGAGGCCCCGCCGCGAGGGACCACAGGCTCAACTGCGTTTTACGTTCGTCGGGGGTAATCCCGTTGTTGTCGCCATTGCCCACCTCGATGGAGTCATAGTCATTGAAGTGGCCGGGGCCAGCATAAGGCTGCCACCTGGCGGCAATGTCGAAGCGCTTCACAACTTCTTTCCAACTTGTCAACGGATAGCTGCTGCCATTCTTCTCGCAGTCATAGCACTCCAGGTCGGGTGTGACGACCCATTGATTCGTGTACTTCATCAGGACCGGCGCAATGGCCGGCGTGAGCCTGCCCCAGGTGATGTTAAGGAGCATGGGCCGGCCGCTCTGCCGAATTGCCTTCGACCACGCTTTAATGTCCGGGACGTTCCTGTCAAACATGCCGTCGAGTTTGATGTAGTCGACGTCCCAGGACGCGAACATATCGGCCACGGAATTGATGTACTGCTGAGCGCCCGGCTTCGTATAGTCAATCGCCACCATGCCTTTGCAGTTGTAGTTGTCTTCCTCGACCGACGGCCTGGCAATCTGGTCCGCTGTATAGCGCGTGCCCTGGATGGGCGTGTTCTTCTTGACCGCCTGCATGGAAATACCCGGCGTCAGGTAGATTCCGAATTTCATTCCCAGGCTATGCACGTAGTCCGCAATGGCCTTGATGCCGTTCGCATCGCCCTGGGAAGGGAATCGCGACGTATCCGTTACCCAGCGACCGTACTCATCGACGTCGGGGCCTTGAGGACCGGGGCACCGGTACCAGAAGTCGTCAATGTTGATGTACTCATAGCCGAGGGCTTGCAGGCCGGAATGCTTCAGCGCCTGCGCCTGGGCCTTGATCTTCGCCGCCGTGGGATCCTTGCGGATGAAGCTCCAACTGCTCCATCCAAGCACAGGTTTGAGGCCAATGCCGTTGTCCTCTGCGCTGGCGTTCTGCAGGCCCGCCATCAGAGATCCGACTGTTAACAATACAGTCACCAGCGCCGCCGTGAAGGGATGTATCGATTTCTTCATTGAATTATTTCCTTTTCCTTTCGGTATCTCCTGCCATGCCAAGAAATCATAACAATAAGATACGCCGATAGGAACCACGGAAATGCACCGTGACTAAGATTTATTTTCAGAGCAATTCGGCTGCCTGCCCGCAAAAGCCGCTCAAAGTCAGACTTGATCGAGCGCTTTTCATAAAATGGGGTGCAACCGCGTACATCTTAGGAACGAGTTTCGAGAATGCCTTCGACACCTCCGGTTAGCCAGGGGAGTTCGCAGCGAAAGACGGCGGAGTGGGCCTCCGCTTGCCGGCAGATCCTCCCCTCACGAAGGGGATTTTCAATTTTCCGGAATTCTATTGACATTCGGTTAAACCGTAAGGTAAAAGACCCTTGTCTCATTGCGACCCGATAGCAATGCGCTATTTTTCGAAACCCTTATGCGCAGCTATGGGTTTTGGGCCCGGGGACTATGCAGGAATCAATAAGAATTCCGACAAACGGGGGCTGGATGTGAAAGCATCATCCGGCAACCAGCAAAGTTAAAGCTTGATTTGGCTCAGGAGGCTAAATTGATGAAAAAGGATGCACGCTTCATTACAAAAATTCTCTGGCTCGTTGCTGTGTTGGCGCTCTTTGCGGCTACAGGGCTGAGCTATGGCCAGAACAACGATGCTTCTCTGAGTGGAACCGTGACGGACACAACCGGCGCGGCGATCCCGGGAGCAAGCTTAACGCTAACGAACCAGGCAACAGGGCTCAGCCGGGCTGCGAAAACTGATGCCGCCGGCGGGTACAATATCACCGCCGTTCAGCCTGGCACCTACAATCTTTCGGTGAGCGCGGCTGGGTTCAAAACCACCATCAACAAAGGAATTCAGCTCACCATCAGCCAGGCGGGAACAGTCAATATTCAGCTTCCTCCGGGCGCAGCCGAGCAGACCATCACGGTTCAGGGCGGAAGCTCTGCCATCAACGTCACCAACGCGCAGCTGGGCGGCGGCATCGCGCCGGAAACGCTCCAGGACTTTCCTCTGATAATCTCTGGAGCGCCGCGTTCCTCCGTAACTGTGGCTCTGATGCTTCCCGGCGTCAGCACCGGCGGCACCGGCAATGCTTATAACGCCCAGACCAACGGCGGCCAGGTAAGCGGCGACGAGGCCCTGGTGGATGGCGCCACCGCACTGGAAGGCTTCATGAACCAGAGCGGCATGGTGAGTCTTGAGACTGACTTTGGAATGTCTCCGGATATCACCAGTGAGGTCACGGTTCTGACGGCCAACTACCCCGCCCAGTACGGCAACTCGACCTCCGGACAGCTCATTGTCCAGACACGGTCGGGCGGCAGCGAGTTCCACGGAGCGGGCTACGACTACATCAGTAACCGGATATTCAATGCCTACCAGTACGGCGCGCCCGTTGGAGAGGCAAAGCCTGAAGACACGCAGAACGATTACGGCGCCAGAATCGGCGGCCCTATCGCTCTTCCCGGAGTGCATGGCCCGGATTCATTCCTGAAGGGATTCTTCTTCTTCAGTTGGGAATCATTCAAGGAAGCCGGCGGCGTAAACTCTGCCACCATGACAATCCCCTCGGTGAACGATCGCAGTGGGAACTTTAGTGGCGTCACAACCCAGCTCTATTATCCGGACGATGCTGCGAAGTACGGCGCAGATGCGGGGCAGCCCATTGCTTATAACGGCGTGAAGAATCAGATCAATCCTGCTTATGAGGATCCGATTGCCGCGGCATGGATGGCTGACCTGCCGACGCCGACAGGCGCTGGCGAAGTCAACAACTACTTCATCCCCAGGTCCGGACAAGGATCTCTGACCAATAGCGAAAACGTCTATTTCTGGCGGATTGATTTCAACATTGGCGATAGTGATCACGTATATTTCAGCAGTTGGTGGCAGCGCACGGGCGTCAATGCGCAAAGCGATTTGCCCATCTCTCTCTCAACAGCCCAGCCAGCCGATCCGGAAAACGCCAATATTCAGCGCCTGAACTGGGAGCACATTTTTTCGAACAGCATGAACAACCATGCAACGCTGGGTTATTTGAATCGCAACGAAGGCTACTACGCCTTGAACGGCAAGGCAGACCTGCCTAAAGTGTCGGGCACAGCCAACGCGAGCTATTTGCCGACGTTTACCATGGATGGCTATTCCCAATTGGGCAATACCGCCGGTCCTAACGCCGCTGCGAACGTCACCACTCGCGGTACCTGGGCCTTCAACGATGTGTTTACCAAGGTCGCCGGGACGCATACCATCACGGCCGGCTTCCAGTGGCACATGGCGGGAACCACCATTAATAACTCTGGGAATCAGGGTGGGACCTTCGGCTTCAGCGCAGATACGACTGGCAATCAGAACTGCCCCGCGAGCGCTCCATGCCCAGGCAATGGCGCGGCGTCTTTTTACCTTGGCGCGGTCAGCAATGCGAATGTCAGTTACTACAATGTGCCGGCAACATACCCTCGGCAGTATGCCTACGCGGTCTTCGCGGGTGACAGTTGGCGCTTGAACCAGAAGCTGACGCTCAACTACAGCGTGCGGTGGGACTATGACGGCCCCTTCAAGGACAAGTACAACCACCTTTCCTTCTTTGATCCGAACGGGTTGAACCCCGGAGCTGTCAGGACTGACGGCACCGAGTTGCCCGGACGTCTGGCCTTTGCCGGAAATAGCTACGGCGCAGCGAGCTATGGCGCTCCCTATCCCGAAATTCCGATCAAGGACAACATTTCACCTCGTGTGGGCTTTGCCTACGCCATCACGCCGAAAACGGTCATTCGCGCCGGCTACGGCATCTACTTTGGCCAGGCATTCTATCCCGGCTGGGGCGGCGGCATGAACCTGGACGGCTTCAACAAAACTTACAGCGTGAACGAGACAGCGAGCGGTGGCCTTCAGGTTCCGGCTCTTTATCTCCAAAGCGGCATCAATCCGGCGGCTGTCGGGCCGACGGAAGATATCTCTTCTAGTTTCGACAATGGCCAGGGCGCTCCGATGTACCGGCCGCTGGATGGAAACAAGAGGCCATATTCTTCGCAGTGGAACGTCAGCATCGGCAAGCAATTAGCAGGGGATATGGGCGTAACGCTGTCCTATGTCGGCACCAAGGGAACGCATCTTCCCTCGGCGCTGAGCCCGCTCAACGTACTCAATCCATACGACTCGGCCGTCTTTGGTCTGGGGCCGGACCTCGCTGTGAGCTACAACTCGCCGAACGGACCGGCAACGTTTGCGGCAGACGGCGTGAATGTTCCCTACGTCGGATGGGCCGATCAGATGACCGGATGCGCTCCGACCATCGGACAGGCTCTCCTGCCCTATCCTCAATACTGCGGAAGCATTCCAGGGTTGAATGAAGGGCACGCCAATTCCATCTATAACTCGTTCCAGGCCGAGGTGCAGCGGCGCATGCACAATGGACTGTATCTGCTCAGTTCTTTAACCGTCGCCAAGATGTATACCAACGGCGCGTATTCAACTCAATCCGCGTCGGCAGGCACGGGCAGCCAGAACGGCAGCTTCTCGCCCTTTGATCCGGGGCGCGAGTGGGCGTTGTCTCCAAGCAATGTGCCGGTCACCTGGCAGATCTCGGCGGTGTACAACCTTCCATTCGGGCGCAATCAGAGGTTCCTCAGCTCCGGCGGAGGCGCGATGAACGCGTTAGTTGGCGGATGGCAGGTCAGTCCGCTTTATCGCTACGAGTGGGGCATTCCAATGTCCTTCTCCTCGTCCAACTGCCCATCCCAGGGTCTGGGTTATTTCCGGGAGTCTTGCGTTCCCGGCATTCTCCCCGGCCACAGTCCGTTCCTGCACGGGCGTAACGGCTTTAATCCGGCGAGCGAAGGCCCGCAATACCTGAATCCGCTGGCCTTTGAAAGCAACTTCTCCACATGGGGCTACACCGGCTACGGAAAGTCTGTTTCCACGGTCTATGGACCGTCGTACCAGGATTGGGACGTTGCCTTCTCCAAGAACACGAAGATTACCGAACGGGTAAACTTCAAGCTCACGGGGAATTTTTTCAACCTCTTCAACAGCCACTATTTCGTGAACCAGGGCAACGGCCCAGGTAACGCATTCAACACAGATGTGGCGGGTACCGGGAACTCCTTCGGCCTATGGAACGGAACCGTCAGCAACCCTCGCAACATCCAGGTGGCAGGACGCATCGAGTTCTGACCTCCGGCATGTCGCTGTACTCCCCTGGAGCCGTCGCCCCGAGCGCAAACTCGGGCGCGGCGGTTCCAGTTTTATTTAGGGCGTAATTCAGCGCCCGGAAGGTGACGGCGCCGTGATGGGTTTCGTCCCGGGCTGCGAGCGGAGCCGGAGATAGGTTTCCACTTCACGCTTTGATTTGGAGCCCTTGCCAAGCTTTCGATAGATTCTGGCCAGCGCAAAATGGGGCTCAGCATAACTGCTGTCGAGGCGAGCCGCCGTCTGAAATTCGGCGATGGCCGTGTCGGTTCTTCCGGTATCTTCAAGAACGTTGCCCAATTGAAAGTGGGCGACCGCAAGGCAGGCGTCCAGACGTATGGCTTCCCGAAGGTGAGTCTCCGCCTTGGTTGGTTGGTTGAGAGAGCGTTCCGTGACCCCAAGGTTGAGGTAAGGCCAGGCGTCGGCGTGTCCGGACTTCAGGTTCAGGTCAATCGCCTTTTGAAAGTTC
>JBOGMA010000406.1:0-1607 GCA_050746465.1 Acidobacteriaceae bacterium | reverse complement strand
CCCACTCCGCCCGCGCCTGCTGCACTTCCTCCGCCCAGGACGAATCTGTGTGAATCCCGTCACAGGCTGTTATTAATTCTCGGAGAGCCTCTCGGGCATCGGCGATGATGGGCAGCGCGCCCATCTTGAATGCATCGTGCGCCGACACATTAACGCTGATGACGCGAACGTCCGGATGCTGGAAAGCCGAGCGCGAACCCGTAGTGAAATCGGTAAGCCTTGTACCGATGCAAAGGATCAGATCGGCTTGAGCGGCAATTCGTCCGCCTGACTGCGCTCCGGTGACGCCAAATCCGCCCAGCAGCCATTTGGAGGGGAAACGAATAGCACCCCTGCCGGAAAACGTCTCTCCAACCGGTACGCCCACCCGCTCGGCAAGTTGCAGGAGCTCATCCCAAGCTTCGGAGTAGTGGATACCGCCGCCGGCAATAATCAGGGGACGGTGCGCAGCGCGAATCAACTCTGCCGCCTCAAGGATACGTTCGCGCAGCGGGTGCTGGCGCTCGATGCGCCAAATCGCCGGTTCAAAAAAACGAGCGGGAAAGTCCCACGCGTGCGACTGGACATCCTGAGGCAAAGAGATGACGGCTGCACCGGTCTCGGCAGGATCGGTGAGAACGCGCATCGCCGCCGGCAATGCAGTCAAAAGCTGTTCCGGCCGGGTAATCCGGTCGAAGAATCGGCTGACCGGCCGAAAGCAGTCATTCACGCTCACATCGGCGGAAATGGGGTGCTCAATCTGCTGTAGCACCGGGCCTTGATGGCGTGTGGCGTAGTAGTCGGATGGCAGGAGAAGCACAGGCAACCGGTTCACTGTGGCCAGGGCCGCTCCCGTAACCATATTTGTGGAACCGGGGCCAATCGAGGCCGTGCAGGCAAATGTTGCCAACCGCTGTTGGGCTTTGGCATAACCAGCCGCAGTATGGACCATCGATTGTTCATTGCGCGGCTGGAAATACGGCAACTCGGCGCCACACTCCTCCAACGCCTGGCCCATGCCGGCGACATTGCCATGCCCGAAGATGCCGAACATTCCCGCAATCAGCCGATGCTGGCGACCATCCCGCTCGCTGAATTGTTGCTGGAGGAAACGGACGACCGCCTGCGCCGTAGTCAGGCGAACTGTTGTTTCCACAGACGATTTCCTCTGCTCGAGTTCAGTGGGCTGCAAATTGGCAGGCGAGACTGGCATCTTTTCAGGCTCCGATTCCGTGGAATACGACTGTTTTGCCTTCTGTCATTTCTTCGATTGCGTAGCGCGGGCCTTCTTTGCCGATACCGCTCTGCTTGAACCCTCCATAGGGCATGAAGTCCGCGCGCCACAGCGGCGTCCAGTTCACGTGCACATTCCCTGCTTCAGCGTGGCGAACAAATCGCCAGGCATTGCTGATGTCATTCGTAAAAATCGCCGCGGAAAGACCATAGGCGGTATCGTTGGCCCGCTCAATCGCCTGCTCGATCGAATCCACGGAAGAGACCGCGACCGCCGGTCCAAACAGCTCTTCGCGCGAGATGCGCATATGGGGAGCCACGTCGGCGACAACAGTCGGCGCAAAGGTGGCCCCGTCACGTGTTCCGCCGGTAACCACGCGGGCGCCATCCTGTAC
>JBOGMA010000405.1:0-3382 GCA_050746465.1 Acidobacteriaceae bacterium | reverse complement strand
CCGCTCCATCCTGTGTCGCCCTGGTTCATGCGTCCCCAGGCTCGCTCGCCGGTGAGGATTTGGTAGAGTCCGCTGGCGTGGGTGAAGAGCGTGAGGCGATAGTTGCCGAGGAGGAAGTACGGGTCGTCGGGAATCATGGGCGCGTTGTCGCGCTGAGGGCTGTTGGGGAAACGCAGCGGGCCGGTGTAGTGGTAGCAGGGGAGGCCGTGGGCGTCGTCGAGCCATTCCCCCAGAGGCGAAGCGGAAATGCTGGTTGCGGGCCAAGCCTGATTGACCAGCGTTGTGGCGGCGACGGCTCCGGCGGCGGCGAGGAATGTCCTGCGGGTGAGGTGATCGTGTTCAGGCGCCATGGCGGTTCCTTATTTATGCTTGCGTGCTTTGCCGTCGCGGATGCGGGCGTAGAGGGTGGCGGCGATGATGGTTTTGGCGTCGTGGATCTGGCCGGTGTCGATGAGGCGAAGGAGTTCGGAAAAAGGAACGAAGAAGAGGTCGATGCGCTCGTCCTCGTCGGGGCTGGTGTCGCCGGGGGTGAGGCCTTCGGCGAGGAAGATCTGCATCCACTCGGCGAGGAAGCCGGGGCTGGCGTAGTAGCGGGCGAGCGGCGTCCAGTTCCTGGCGCGAAAGCCGGTTTCTTCGGCAAGCTCGCGCTTGGCGGCGACAAGGCGGTTCTCGTTGGGATCGATTTTGCCGGCGGGAACTTCGTAGAGGCACTTGCCGGCGGCGTGTCGGTACTGGCGTTCGAGGATGACGAGGGGGTCGCGTTTCTTGGAGTCGTCGATGGCGAGGATGACGACGGAGCCGCCGTGGCGCACGATGTCGCGAACGACGTTGGGGCAGCGCGGCTCGTTGATGCGCTCCTGATCGACGTGAAAGAGCGGGCCGGAGTAGACGGTTTTTTTTGAGAGAACTGACGCGGGTTTGCCGGGCCTGATCTTCAGGTGGCCTTTTACGATTTCGATGGCTTCGGTTTTTTGGGGGGTGCGACGGTAGGGTTTCTTCGCGGCTTTCTTTGCGGGCATGTTTCTAGGGTAAAGGAATTAGGGTATAGGGTGTAGGGACTGTGACCATAGAGGACACGCAGAAGTGCAGGTCTCTCCGCTTCGTCCGCTTGCGCGGACTACGGTCGAGATGACAATTTTTACGGTACGGAAAAGAGAACACTGAGAAAAGACATGGCGCGAAGGGGAACGTTGGACATAGCGGTGATTGGTTCGGGAAACTGGGGTTCGTCGCTGGTTGCGGGATTGCGGGCGGCGGGACTGGGGCAGGTCGAAGTTGTAGGGCGGAGCGGCTGGCGGCGTGCGCGGCTGGATGCTGGGGTGATCTGGATTTGTGTTCCGGATGCGGTGATTGGTGACGTGGCGGAGAAGATTGCGGCGCGTGCTCGGCGGTTGCGCGGAGAGAATGGGCTGCGTGGACAGATTGTGGTGCATTCGAGTGGGGCGTTGTCGGCGGATGTTCTGGAGCCCGTGCGACGTGCGGGGGCGAAGATTGCGGCGGTGCATCCGGTGATGAGTTTTCCGACGCGGCGTGTTGTGGCGTTGAAGGGCGTGATGTTTGGTGTGGAGACGCGGGAGGCGGCGGTTCGGCGGGAGTTGTTTGCGCTGGTGCGGCGGTTGGACGGCGTTTCTTTTGCGGTGAAGGCGGAGAGCAAGGCTTTGTACCATGCGGCGGGGGTGATGGCTTCTCCGTTGCTGGTTTCGGCGCTGGTGGCGGCGATGGAGACGGCGGGGCTGGCGGGATTGGATGAGAAGACATCGGAGGCCTGGGTGCGGGCATTGGCGGAGGCGACGGTGGGCAATGTTTTGCGCGTGGGACGGAGGCGAGCTTCAGCGGGCCGTTTGCTCGGGGAGACGCGGCGACAATAAGTCTGCATCTTGAGGCGCTCGCCGGACATCCGATTCTTGCAGAGGTGTATTGCGCGCTGGCGCGGCATGCGATTGCGGCGCTTCCGGTGAAGAATCGCCGAGCGCTTTCGCAGGCATTGGAAAAGCGCGAGGGTGGGGCGAAACGATAAATTAGAAGAAGTATCGATAGAATTTTCACCACAGAGAGCACAGAGTACACAGAGAAAGCACGAATTGCTGGACGGAAGAGAGGCGACTTGCAAACTGAGTGTTACCCGATATCGATTTTGCCAAAGCTGAGCCGTTTGTTTTTGGACTATTCGGCGAGCCGTGAGCCGTTGGCTCCTTTTTATGCGGCATCGCCTTATACGGCGGTGAAGGCGGGCGCTTCACGTGGGCAGGGTTATGCCGCTGCTGCGGATTTGCTGGAAGCGCAGAATCGCGGGTTTGGCGCGAGCGCGGCGGCACTCGAAAATATTGCGAAGTTGCGGGCGGGGTCGGCGGCGGTTGTCACGGGTCAGCAGGTCACGTTGTTTGGAGGGCCGCTGTACACGCTATTGAAGGCGGCGGCGGCGATTCGGCGAGCGAAGGATGCGGGTGCGGTGCCGATTTTCTGGATGGCGACCGAAGACCATGATCTGGATGAGGCGGACCATGTGACGCTGCCTTCGCGGCATGAATTGCACACGCTGCGGATGGAACATTCGCAGGAAGATTTGGGGAAGCCGGTTGGTGGTGTGCGGCTGGGCGAGGGGATTCGTCCTTTATTGGATAAGGCGGCGGAGTTGCTGGGGCCGGGGGCGGCGCTGGACGTTTTGCAGGCTGCGTATGTGCCGGAAGCGAGATACGCGGAGGCTTTTGGGAAGCTGCTGGCGCGGGTGTTTGCGGATGAAGGTTTGATTCTGATTGATGCGGCGGGGCGAGAGTTTCATCGGCTCGGGGCGCGGGTGCTGCGGGCGGGGATTGAGCGCGCGTCGGAACTTGAAGGGCTTCTGCTGGAGCGGACTAGGTTGCTGGAAGAGCGCGGGTATGCGGCGCAGGTTCTGGTGGCTGAGGGCGGGAGCCTGCTGTTTTTGATGGATGATGAAACGGGAGCGCGGCAGGCGCTGAAGCGCAAGGATGACGGGACTGGACAGGAAACCTGGATTGCCGGGCGAAAGCAGTATTCGACGGCGGAGTTGCTTGGGATTCTGGAGGCGGAGCCGGAGCGGGTGAGTCCAAATGCGCTGCTGCGGCCAGTGTTTCAGGATTCGATTTTGCCGACCGCGGCGTATATTGGCGGGCCGGCGGAGATCAGCTATTTTGCGCAGTCGCAAGTATTGTATGAGTCGATATTGGGGCGGACGACTGCGGTGCTGCCCAGGCCGAGCGCGACACTGATCGAACCAGCAGCGGCGAAGATTCTGACGCAGCGCAAGCTGTCGTTGCAGGATGTAATGGAGGCTCAGCCGGAGGAATTGGCGCAGTGGTTGGGCGCGGAGATTCTTCCCGAAGAAGGCCGGCAGAAGCTGGAGGCCGCGGGCGATGCGCTGGAT
>JBOGMA010000404.1:0-8147 GCA_050746465.1 Acidobacteriaceae bacterium | reverse complement strand
GGAGAAGAAGGAGCAACCGAAGAAGGAAATGGCTCATGTAGAGCGGAAGTCGTCGAAGTATGCGCAGCCGACCAAGGAGCAGTATCACGCACAGTATGGCGAGGCCCCGGCCACGCAAATGCCGCGTTCCGCCGCGCCCACGCAGGACGGGCCGCCCAGCCCAATCACGGTGACGGGAGGCAGCAACGGCTTCAATTATCCGTGGTATGTGAGCCTGATTCAGCGCAAGGTGAGCCAGGCGTGGTACACGCAGGAGGTTGATCCCCACACTCCGTACGGGAGTCAGGTCAGCGTCACGTTTTCCATTTCACGCGACGGTACGCCCAGCAACATCCGCATCGAACGCAGCAGCGGCTCACCCACGCTGGACAGTTCCGCGATACGCGCCGTGCAGCGCGTCGAAAACTTCAGCCCGCTCCCAAGTGGTTACTCCAATTCCAATGTCTCGGTGGAGTACACTTTTACCTACAAACTAAGCTCACACTAAGAAAGGATCGGCTACCCCATTCGCCCTGGCTACGTCCAACACGAGGCAAATCTCGACCATGCCGCCGATCTCCGTCCAATCCGCCACCCGGCAACCCCCAACAGAGGCCCGATGAACGGCAAAAAAACTTTCTCCCTGCTTCTCACCCTTCTTCTCACCATCGCACTTGTTCCCACCCTCAACGCGCAGGACTGGGTACGCACCGGCACCAATCTGGGAGTTCAGCGCATCCGGCTCGCAGCCGCTCGCTTCAAGCCCATGAACAACGCGCCGGAGACGCTCGCGCGCCAATCGATCTTCGATCAGGTCCTCTACAACGACCTGAAGAACTCCGGCATTTTCGACATGGTGTCGTCCAGCATGGAGCCTCCCGAGATGCCGGGAGCGCCATCGGAAATCCATCTTGACCAATGGGCCGCCGCCCCTTCCAACGCGGCTATGGTGGCCTTCGGCAGCATTGCCGTCAATGGCGGACGAGTCACGGTACAGGGCTATCTGTTCGACGCTAAAAATCCGCAGACACCTCAAATTCTCGGCAAACAGTATGCGGACAATGACTCGATCGAGAACACTCGTCAGGTCGCGCACCGTTTTGCCGACGAAATCATTGCCCGGCTCGGTGGAGGCGTGAACGGCATCTGCGAAACCCACATCTACTACGTCTCATCGCGCAGCGGGCATAAAGAAATCTGGGTAATGGATTACGACGGCTACAACCAGCACCAGGTCACTCATCTCGGCTCCATTTCCCTCTCGCCGCGCGTCTCGCCGGACAATACACGCGTGGCGTTTTCCTCGCTCGGCCGCGACGGTTGGACCATCCGCATGTATTCGCTTGCGCTGCACCGGATGGTGCGCTTCGTCTCGCCGGGAGGCACTTCCATTTCACCCGCCTGGTCCAGCGACGGAACTCGCATCGCCTTCTCCTCCAGCCGCACCGGAGACAACGAGATTTACACCACTGGTCCGGATGGAGGAAGCCTGCACCGCATCACCAACTTCCGCGGTCCCGATTCCTCGCCGGTCTGGAACCCTAAAACCAATGGGCAGATCGCATGGGTCAGCGGACGCACCGGGCTGCCGCAGATCTACATCATGGATGCCGACGGCTCCAACGTGCAGCGCATGACTGACGGCGGTTACGCCACGTCGCCCTCATGGTCGCCCAGCGGACAATTTCTCACTTTTGCCTGGAACCGTAAGTACGGCCCCGGAGCGCCGGGCGGGCAGGACATCTATGTAATGGACATTGCCAGCAAGCGATGGTTTCAGCTTACCCACGACTCGGGATTGACCGACTTCCCCTCATGGTCGCCGGATAACCGCCACATCGTTTTCCAGCGCGGCGATCAAATTTGGACCATGCTTGCGGACGGAACAGACCAGCAGCAGCTCACCACCTCCGGCTCCAACTCCATGCCGAACTGGAGCTGGAAATAATGCGCCGGATTTTCGTCTCGAACTCGGCTGCTGAGATTCCATCGCATCGCACGCTCAGGCTTTAGGATCGCGGCAGCCGGGAACCGTTCCCGACTGTCAACTTTCATCGACAAGAATGGCCCGTCAGTGGCCCACCAACATAATTCGCAGGAGAAGATCAGTGTTCACCATCGTCCGCAATCGCCACAATTACGCCCGCCAGCGCACCCTCGCGCTGGTCGTGGGAGTTGTCGCCACGCTGGCTATCGCCGGCTGCCACAAGAAGAAAGTTGCTCCGCCCCCGCCGCCGCCACCCGCCGAAACAGCGCCCGCGCCTACGGCATCCATTACCGCTCAACCCGACTCGATCAACTCCGGCCAGAGCGTAGTGCTCACCTGGCACACCACCGATGCGAACTCCGCGGAAATTGAAGGCATTGGCCCTGTTTCCACCGCCGGAACCAAGACGGTGAACCCAACCGATTCCACCACCTATACCCTGACCGCAACGGGCGACGGAGGCAATGCCACCGCCAGTGCGCGCGTAACCGTGAACGGGGCGCCGACCTCCAGCAACATCGGGGAAAGCGCCATCACCGACGACGTCTTCCACCAGAACGTGAAGGACGTCTTCTACGACTATGACAGCTACAGCATCCGCCCCGACGCTCAGGCCGCCATCCAGCAGGACGCCAACTTCCTCAACCAGCATTCCGATCTCAAGGTTGTTGTCGGCGGATACTGCGACGAGCGCGGCTCGGTTGAGTACAACCTGGCCCTCGGCGAGAATCGCGCCAACGCCGCCAAGCAGGCGCTGGTTGCCGACGGAGTAAGCCCCAACCGCCTCCGCACCGTCAGCTACGGCAAGGAAAAACAGTTCTGCACCGAGCACAATGAAGCGTGCTGGCAGCAGAACCGCCGCGCCGCCTTCACCATCGACAAGTAACTAACCGATCAGCGGTCAGCGTTCCGGACTTTTCCGGATACTGGCCGCTGATTTCTACTTTGCAACCCCTGTAGTATGGTTTTGGGAGCGAAAGTATGAACACTCTTATGCAAAAGACGTCCAAATCCCTCACGTCCCTTGCCATTGTCGCCGCGCTGGCCCTCTTCGTCCCAACGCCTCGCGCTCACGCCGTATCCAAGGAGATCATTCAACTCCAGACGCAGGTGGCGCAGCTTCAGGACATGATCCAGCACCTGCAGGACACCAACGACTCGCGCATGGCCGTCCTGCAACACCTCGTCGAGCAGACCGCCGACAATGTGAACAAGATCACGCAGTCGATGAATGCGTTGCAGCAGCAGGTCTCCAACGAAAGCCAGAATAATCAGGTCTCGGGACAAATCCAGAGCCTGAACGACTCCGTCGACGAGTTAAAGACGCGTGTCACACAGATGAACAAGATGCTGCAGGACATGCAGTCGCAGTTGCAGAATATTCAGGCGCAGCCCGCCGGCGGACAGCCCGGTCAGGCGCAGCCCGGAACCCAGCCGGGACAGCCTGGCGCCGACAACGGTCAGCCTGGGCAAACCGAACAACCCGGCCAGACAAACCAGAACTCTGGACAGGCCCCGGCTCCCGCCGCGCAGCAGCCGCCGCAGCCCCAGGCCCCTCCGGCCAAAAATCTCTACCAGAGCGCGCTCACCGACTACAACGGAGCGCGCTATGGTCTCGCCGCCAACGAGTTCAGCGAGATGCTCCAGAGCTATCCGACGGATGACCTCGCCCCCAGCGCGCAGTTCTACCTCGGCGAAATTGCCTTCCGCAAAGGCGATTACACGGAAGCCATCAAGGACTACGACCAGGTTCTGCAGCAGTTTCCCGGCAGCCAGAAAGCTCCCGCCGCGCAGCTTCGCAAAGGTGAAGCCGAACTGCGCGCCAATCGCAAAAATGACGCGATTCACGACTTCCGAGCGCTTATTCAGCGCTACCCTCGCGCTCCCGAGGCCATGCAGGCCCGCAGCCATCTGAACGCGATGGGCGTGAGAATCAGCCCTGAGAAGCCCTCCGCATATCGTTAAGGCTGGGATAAGAGACCATAGTGCGGGGATAGTGACTCCTGTGTCTGGAGGCAACATTGTGAAAACCGTACGCCTCGCGCTCTTTGCCCTCGCGTTTCCTTGTTTTCTTGCGCTTCCCTGCGGCTCATTTGCTCAGAGCGCGCCCCTGACCGATACTGCGATTGGTGCTCTACCCTCCGCGCCGATCCCCAATCCGCCGCAAGACCAAACCACTCCGCCATCTCAGACAAAGACCCAACAGACTGAGCCGGCGCAGCCCTCGCTTCAGGACCTCGGAATCTCCTCCAGCCAGACCAAAGGCAATGCAAAGGAGCAGGCGCTGCTCGACAAGCGCACGCACATGCTCAAAGTGCACCAGACGCTGGGGCTCATTACCGTTATTCCGATGGTTGCTGCCCTTGTCACGGGTCCACAGGCCAAGGCCAAAGGCAGAAACGGGCAGACGATCAAGGAGCCCACACAAGCGAACCTTGATTTCAACATGGCTCTCGGCAGCCTCACCACCGGGCTCTACTTCACCACGGCATACTATGCAATGTTCGCGCCCAGATTGCCCGGAGTAAAAAAACGCGGGGCTATCCGAGCGCATGAGGCCCTGGCCTGGATTCACGGCCCCGGAATGGTTCTCACTCCTATCCTCGGCATCATGGCCTACCGTCAGGAGAGCGCGGGCGAAAAGGTCCACGGCATCGCCTCCGCACACGGCGCGGTCGCGGCGATTACAGCCGCCGCCTATGGAGCTTCCATCGTCGCGGTCTCCTGGCCCATTCACCTCAAATTTTAGAAAACCGCCATGAAAAAAATTCTGATTCTTCTGTCGTGCGCGCTCCTGCTTCCCGCCCTGCCCGCTGTCGCCCAGACCAGCACTCAGTGGACGCTCGTACAATCCACGCTCACCTACCACATCACCCATCCCATCCACCACGTCAGCGGCATCAGTCACGCGGCCAAGGGCAAGGGCATCTGCCAGGCCGGACGATGCAATTTCCTCATCGCGGCTCCCGTAAAATCCTTTCAGACGGGCGACTCGAATCGCGATCTCCACATGCTTGAGGCCACTCGCGGAGCCCAATTTCCGATGGTCATCGTGCGGGCTCAATTCCCTTCCTCAGAAATCGATTCACCTACCCTTTACGCTGACATTCAGGTCCAGTTTTCCGGACAAACCGCCCAATACAAGCACGTCGCATTCCAGCGCACAACACAAGATGGCAACGTAGAAATCAAGGGCACCATTCCGGCCACCTGTTCCGATTTCAAAATCCAGCGCCCATCCTTTCTCACTGTCCCCATCAGCAATGAAATTCCCATTACCGTGGACATGACTTGGCGTAAGTAAGGCAGCATTTGTACCCTTTCCTGAGCCCTGAGCCCTGAGCCCTGAGCCCTGAGCCCTTCTAAAGCTACAATCAAATCATGCTGCTCGAAGGCATTTTCCCCGCCGTTCCAACGCCCTTCTATCCCGACGGACGCCTCTACCTCAAGAAGCTGGAACACAATATCCAGCACTATTCCCGCACGCTCGCCGCTGGACTGGTGATTCTCGGCTCAACCGGCGAAGCCGTGATGCTGAGCGATGACGAATCGCGCCAGGTCCTCCGAACCGCCCGCGAAGCCGCCGCTGCGGAAAAGGTCCTGATTGCCGGAGTGGCGCGCGAAAGCGTTGCCGAAACCCTGCGCCTGGCCGACTTCGCCGCCGAGCAGCAGTACGACGCCGTGCTGGCCCGCACTCCCGGCTATTACGCGTCGCAAACCGGAAACCTCGAAGTCCTGACTTACTACCGCGCTCTCGCCGACCGCTCGCCGTTGCCGGTCGTCATTTACAACATTCCGAAATACACGCATTATGAAATTCCCGTTGATGTGGTCGCGGAACTGGCGCAACATCCCAACATCATCGGAATCAAAGAATCCAGCGGCAGCGTAGAACGCATCGCTGCACTCGTTGCCGCCACGCGCAATGCTTCAAAGCGCCAGACGCTCGTCACGCCCACCTTCGCTGCATTCACCAGCCGCATGATGCTCGCCTCAACCGCTCCGCCTGAAAACATCGTTTCCGCCGCCTCCCTCATTGGAGGCAACGTAGCCACTGCCGTCACGACAGCGCCGCTGCCAATTCAGACAAAGCTCACCCGGACAAAGGAAGTCGGCTTCCAGGTGCTCACTGGCGCGGCCGGACAGCTTATTGATTCGCTCAACGCCGGAGCAAGCGGTGGAATCCTCGCCCTCGCCGCATTTGCGCCCGAAGGTTGCCAGGAAATCTACACCGCGTGGAAAGACAACGACGCGGCGCTCATGGCCAACAAGCAGCAGCGCGTCATTCAGCCTTCCGCCATCGTGCTGGCGAAATATGGAATCTCCGGCGTCAAGCACGCCTGCGATCTCAACGGATACTACGGCGGACGTCCGCGCCTGCCGCTGCTCCCGCTCAATCAAACGCAGCAGGCGGAAGTCGCACGGGCCATAGCTGATCTGCGCAATTGAAACGCGCCGTCAAGCTCGCTGACACTTCACGCGCGAATCTGCGCCATTCAAGGCGCGAATCATTCCGGTAACGCCGCAAACAGCAACAATGCGCGCTTACGCGACTATAATGGGTGAGAAAGAACCAAAAGTTCGATCTACTTCATCTGAAGGGGAATCCCGCCAAATGGCGACAGGACACGTTGCCCTTGATAGCTCCGGTATAGAGTCCGGACCTGTCTCAACATCGAAAGAAGAACCATCCGGGGCCGCACGCAAACCCGTTATCAACGATTTCAGCATCCAGGTAGCCACCGTCAACGGCTCCGGCTCGCAATCGGCCAACATCGTCCTGCTGCGCAGCATTTTCGGAATGGGAATTCCGGTCAGCGGCAAGAATCTCTTCCCATCCAACATCGCCGGACTGCCCACCTGGTACACCATTCGCGCCAGCAAGCAGGGCTATGTCGCGCGCAAGAAAGAAATCGACATTCTGGTCGCGCTCAACGCCGAGACGATGAAAGAAGACATCCTCTCGCTGCCCTCCGGCTCCGTGGCGATTTACGAAGAGTCTGCGAACCTCAAGCAGTATCGCGACGACGTCGTCTGCTACCCGGTTCCGTTTGACAAACTTACCGCTGCCGTCTGCCCGGAAGCCAAGCTGCGCAAGCTGGTCAAGAACATGGTCTACGTCGGCGTGGTTGCAAAGCTGATTTCGCTTGACCTCAAGGTAGTCGAAGACGCCGTGCGCCGCCAGTTCGCGAAAAAGCAAAAAGCCGCGGACCTGAACTGGGCCGCCATTGAGGCTGGCTACAACTATGCCTCCGAGTCCATCACCAAGCAGGATCCCTTCGCGCTCGAGCGCATGCACGCTACAGAAGGCAAAATCATCATCGACGGCAACGCTGCCGCCGCGCTTGGCGCCATGTTCGCCGGAGTCACCGTTGTCACCTGGTACCCCATCACGCCGTCTTCTTCCGTGGTTGAAACGCTGATCAGCTACCTGAAGAAGTACCGCATCGAGCCGGATGGCAAAGCGAGCTTTGCCGTGGTTCAGGCTGAAGACGAACTGGCCGCCGTGGGCATGGTGCTCGGCGCAGGCTGGGCGGGCGCTCGCTCCATGACCGCAACCTCCGGCCCCGGCATTTCGCTCATGGCGGAATTCGTCGGCCTCGGCTACTTCACGGAGCTGCCCGGCGTCATCTTCGACATTCAACGCGTCGGCCCCTCCACCGGTCTGCCCACGCGCACCTCGCAGGGCGACCTGCTCTCCGTCGCCTACCTCTCGCACGGAGACACCAAGCATGTGATGCTGCTTCCCGCGAACGTGAAGGAGTGCTTCGAATTCGCCGGAGCGGCCTTCGACCTCACTGAGCGCCTGCAAACGCCGGTGTTCGTTCTCTCCGATCTCGACCTCGGCATGAACAACTGGATGTCCGAGCCCTTCGAGTATCCGGAGAAGCCGCTGGACCGCGGCAAGGTGCTCACCGCGGAAGACCTGGAGCGCCTCGGCGGCTTCGCCCGCTACAAGGACGTGGACGGCGACGGAATCCCCTACCGCACGCTGCCCGGAACCGACCATCCCCAGGCCGCCTACTTCACGCGCGGCAGCGGCCACAACGAAAAGGCGCTCTACACGGAGCGGCCGGACGACTATCTGAACAATATGGAGCGGCTCTCGAAGAAGTTCGAGACGGCGCGCTCGCTTGTGCCCCGGCCCGAGGTCGTGCAGACCGGCAAGTCGAAGATCGGC
>JBOGMA010000403.1:0-18337 GCA_050746465.1 Acidobacteriaceae bacterium | reverse complement strand
GCAGGCAATGTAGGCCATTAGCAGCCAGACCAGCCAGTTCATGTGCTGGTGCGTGTAGAAGATGGCCGATATTCCGGCCAGACAGAGGACCAGGCCGGAGGTTCCTATGAGTAAAAGTCGACGACGTCCGATGTGGTCAATGACTGCCATGGCGGCGAGCGTTGCAACCAGGTTCATGGCTCCGACGGCGACAGCCTGCAAATTGCCAGATATAGCGCTGGCTCCGGCAAGCGCGAAGATGTCGTTCAAGTAATAGAGGATGGCGTTGATGCCGGACAACTGACAGAACATGCCGACGGTGATGGCGAGAAAGATGGGCTTGGCGTACTTGCGGGAGAACAGAGGTTCCTTGGACGCCGCGCGCTCCAGATGCACCGAGGCGACAATCTCATCCAATTCAGTTTTAACATTGGGCACGCCGATGAGCTTTAGCACGTCGGCTGCCTCATCAAGCCTGTGCTTCATGATCAGCCATCGTGGGCTGCGCGGAATCGCGAAGAGTGCGATGAGAAACAGCACAGCGGGGATCCCTGAGACGCCGAGTTGCCATCTCCACTCCATCGCACCGAGGTGCAGCGTGCTGATGAAGTAGTTGGACATGTAGGCCAGCAGAATGCCGATGACGATATTGAGCTGGAAGCAGCCCACAAGACGTCCGCGCCACTTGGGCGGCGCGATTTCCGCAATATACATGGGGCCGAGAACGGACGAGCCGCCGATGCCGAGACCACCGATAAAGCGAAACACGATCAACGCGGGCCAGTTCCAGGCCAATCCGCAGCCCACTGCCGAGAGCACGTAGAACAAGGCCATCACGCGCAGCGAATCGCGGCGGCCAAAGCGCTGGCCGGGAATGCCCGCGCTGAGGGCAGCCACCACCGTACCCAACAACGCGCTAAAAACGGTGACGCCAAGCAGGAAGGGCGATAGGTGATAGATCGAGGTGAGAGCCTGCGTCGTTCCCGATATGACCGCAGTATCAAACCCGAACAGCAGCCCGCCCAACGCGCCAACCGCTGTTCCCTTTATTACGTGCGAATTGATGCTCATGCAATCTCCGGTGCTTACGAACTTATTTCGACCCAGTTCAACTCAAACCGGTCGCGCCGCATAAGTGTACCTGCACGCCCAGCGAATTGAACATCGCCGCTTTCACGGCAAGCGCGTGCGCCGCTTTCTTCTCATCCTCGGCATAGGCAATGTTGACATGGTTGGCGCGGTGCCGTGCCATAAATGAGTCTCGAGATACTCCATCGAAGACGGCGCTCACCATTGGCCATTGAGTGGTCGTCTGACTCCAGCGACGCTGCGTCTCGTCGTCGGGCAACTTCACGACGGAGCCTAATCCCAGATCAACGTGCAGGCTGTTTCCCTCTACAAACACCCGGCTCCAGACGATCTTTCCTGGGCGGCCCACGCCCTTCAGCGTTCCTCCACCGAGCGGAAAGTACATGGGAGGTTGGCGGTCGCTGCTGGCGCCGCGATATCCATCGATATAATGGCTGGCCGGAGCGGCGCCGGAAATCTGCAATACCCACACGAAATCATCCATACCGTCTCCGCGATAATGCTCACCCCAGCGAACGTCGTGGAGCGTAGTGGCGGGGTCGAGGCCGAGCGCAGTCCAGCAGCGGTTGGTCACCAACGCATCCAAACCGGCGCATTCGTCCACCTCATTGAAGTGCGGCAGGGGACTGCCCGCGTAAAGCTCCTTGCCCGCTTCGCTATACACTGGCGGGCGATCGGCATTGTTCAACAGGCCTTCCACGAGGTCCGAAGCGGGAACCATATCCTTCAGCCCCTGTTGATATTGAATTCCAATGGCGTCACAACCAAATTCGCGCGCAATTCGCACAGCGGCGATATACATTTTGCACTGCTCGTGAATTTGAGAATCGGTCAGTTCCGTCTTGTCATCCTTGCCGGTGTTGAAGCGCAGGCCCTTCTCATCGAGCCACCGGCGCACCGCTTTCGCATCTTCATCACGAACAGTGCGCATGCGCGCAACCAGAGCGGATTGGCTCAGCCGCTCCTTATAGACGCCAAGCGGGTTCAGCAGTTCGTCATCGATGATCGCGTTGTACATTCCCATGCAGCCCTCATCGAAGACTCCGAGAATCGATTTGCGCTTTTGCAGTTCCGATGCCAGATCTTCTCCGGTCTTGCGCGCGCTCTCCGGAAGGGAATTTGGGTTCAGGGTTTTTACATGCGACAGGTCATGCGTCACCGTTCCACTCTTGATCCACTCACGGATGCGCGTCAGGAAATATTCGTCGTCAAAATGCCGGCTCCATAGCGTGCTGAACTTCACACCTGCCTTCACCAACGATCCGTTCAGGTTCAGAAGACCAACCAGGCCCGGCCACTGGCCGGACCAGTTCGCAACCGTAAGAATCGGGCCGCGATGACTGCGCATGCCGGGCAGAACATGATGCGAGTACTGCCAGGCAGCAGTGGCGAAAACGAGGTCCGAATCGGGATTGATTCCGGCGAAGATATCCATGCCCATCCGCTGGCTGGAAATGAAGCCGTGTCCTTTCGCCGCATCCACGGGGAAGGCGCGCCGCACGGTGACGCCTTCGGCGGCAAAACATGCCGTGAGGCGCTCTTCCAAATCCTGCTGGGCGGCCCAGCATACCTCGTTGGCGGACTGCCGCAAGTCTCCGCTGGTAACTAGAACAACTTCTTTCATCGATTCATCCTTCTGTTAAGTACACCTGTTGTTTCAATTACGATTCAACCTTTACGCTTTTACCGCTGTGCCCCGCACACTCTCGCATTTGCGCCAGCGATCATTTCATGGTGCGCTGCGCGCCAGAGAATGCCTGTACGTCAGCATCAGGCCTTTGCTCGACCGGCTTGAGTTCTCTTTGCGCTGCCGATCTTTCCTTTGCATCTTGTGACGTTGCTTTGTATCTGGAGATCGCAACTTTCATCTGGTCTCTTTCTCCCAGCGCCCTGTATGCCATTGCCATCAGGTAGTAAGCGGTCGAGTTGTTCTTCTCCTGTGAGGTGTAATGCGTCAGCTCGGTGATAGCGGCGCGGTAATTGCCGCCTCGTACATCAAGTTTTCCAAGCAATAACCAGCTTTCAAGAGGAGGACGGTCCATGCCGATGGCGGCCTTCAGCATTTTCGTCGCCTCGGCGTCCCGGCCTAACATGAGCAGGGCGCGGCCGGCTTTCATGTGCGCGCCGGCAGAATAGGGTTGGAGCTTCATCTCCGCCTCGAATTCCTGCAGTGCTGCCGGCAGGTTTCCGCTTCGAATCAGAGTCTCCCCCAAAGCAGCATGAATCCCGGGCAGGTCAGGCTTCTCGCGAAGAGCCGCTCGATATTCCGCGATTGCTCTTTGGTCCTGCTTTTTTGATACAGAGGCTTCGGCCATGACCTGATGGGCGCGATAGGAATCAGGCGCGATTTGAAAGAGGTACTCGAAGGCCGCTTGTGACCGATTCTCCGCTGTGCTCGCCTGCCGGTAGAGATCGTCTTCCTTCGCATGACTTGCGGCGATGTGCTCCACATCTGAAGCCGGATCGACCGTTCCTCCCAAATCCTCAATTTTCTTCTTCAGTTCGGGAAGATCGGGGCGGCGCGCCAAAGCCTGCTTATAGTCCTGAAGCGCGGTTTTCCGGTCCTGCCTGAGGAGGCATTGTTTGGCTGCGAGTTCCCATACGCGGCCGCCGTCGGGCGCAAGTGTAAGAAGCTTGAGCGTGGATTGCCGGCCTATCTGCAGCCAGGTGTGTCCCAGGGAATACCACACGTCAATATTGTTGGGATCCAGGCGGCTTGCGTCTTCAAATTGCTTTACCGCGGCGTCATAGCGCGTCTGTGAACTGTAAGCATATCCCAGCCAGGTGTGGGCAATGGGGTCTTTTGCGTTAATCCGCACCGCTTTTTCCAACTCCGGAACCGCGGAATCCGGATTCGAAAGCTGATACCAGGCGAGCCCGGAAAACAAATGCGGCGCCATTAGGCCGGGGTCGATTGCAATGGCTTTGTGCAACGCCGCGATCGCGGGCCGAAGGTCATGATCAAAATACAAAGCCACTCCCAAATTGCTCTCAATTTCAGCGCTGTTGGGTAGCATTCGCGCCAACAACCGATATTCATGAACAGCTGTATGAAAGTCGTTTCGCCGCTCTGCATCCTGCGCCAGCCGCGCGTGGGATGCCGCTTCCGGCGTAAGCTGCTGAGCGATGAGGAGCGAAGGAAAGGCCATGCCCGCGAGCAAAACGAGCCTTGCGAGCATGGCCATGGAGGCTAAAACTCCAGCTTCATACCGAATTGAATAATTCGCGGACTGTTTTGCTGCGCCGTCATCTGGCCAAAGATCGAACCGGAGTTGGCGGCCGCGGCAAGGTTGGGCGGAGCAAAGTTCTGAATAAAGGTCACGGCATTGCCACCATTGGAGAAGATCGTCCGGTTTAAGGCGTTGAAGAAGTTGGCCTGGAACTGGAGGTCTGCCCTTTCGGTGATCTTCGTGCGCTTTGAAACCGACAAATCCTCATTGAGATAGGAGGGCATGCGCAGCGACGAAAACAGATTGGGAGCATTGCCGAAGGTACCGACAGCCGGAGACGTAAACGCTCCGGGGTTGATGTAATACGAGCAAGTCCCGCTGCCTAACGGCCCCGAGCAATTCTTGCGATATCCCGGGTTCTTGAGTGGCTGATTGGGAACCACGTTCGGGCGGAAGCTGTAACCATCGCCCGCGGCAAAGTACGGATTTGCGGCGCCAACTGCGTCGTACTCGATATGAATTGGACGCCCGCTCATATACCTTTGAATACCGGATACCGACCAGCCTCCGAAAACCTCGTCGGAGATGCCGCCCCGGTTCAAAAATGGTTTTCCCTTACCGATGGGGAGTTCATAAGTGTAGCTTAGCGCAACGTCATGGGGGATGTCAGAGCTCGTGACCGCGCGCTCCGACTTGGAGTCGTAATAGTCCTGGAAGAAAGAGCCGGCAAAGATCGCATTTTCCGCGCCCGCTGACGGACCGGAGTTGGAGTCCACGTCTCCGATGGTTTTGGAGAAGGTATAGGAGAGCAGGAAAGTCAGTCCCTGGGAGAACCGCTTCTGCAAGCTGGCCTGCAGGCCGTTATAGGAAACACTGCCGATGGGGTTCAGTGGGTTATCCACATCGCCGTACTGCGGCCAGGGCCGCAGCGCCTGTCCCACCGTATCTCCCGGAGCGAAGATCGATGAGAAGCCCGGCCACGGCGGCAAAACTCCGGCCGCTGCCGCTCTCGGATCATTGATGTTCATGGTCAGGAATTCCGGCATAGACAGGCCGTCTGCGGCCGCGGCCGCACCGTACTTCGCTTGCGCTGCCGCCGGGTTGATCTGGTTCGGCTTGGACCAGGTTCCAAGATGATAGGTATGCATACCCACATATCCGACCGTAAAAATCATGCTGCGGTTGACCTGCTGCTGCACCTGGGTCGTCCAGTACATCTGGAAGGGAGGCTCCCCGGATGACGGATGAATCATCGCAGGATTATCGTTCCCGACCAGCAATCCCGGGTCGATCGAATTGAATGCGACATTCGATGAAGGATAGGGAGTGTCCCACAGATACCCCGAGGTAAGCGCGCCGCTTTGGCCGCGGCTGAACTGGGCTAACCCTGAAAATCCCGCGCTATACTGTCCGCCCGAGATGGCGCTCTCGATATTGTCGTTGCCAATGGGACGAACCACCGCGAAACCGCCGCGAAATGCCGTGTGATCGTCCGCGAAGGGTGAATAGGCAAAACCAAACCGCGGCTGGAAGCCGAGATAATCGATATTTCCGAGGCGATTCCTTCCGTTGCGTCCAGGTCCTTTCCCAAAGAACTCGTAGGCCCCGGGTATTCCACCGGCGGAGGGGTTTGGAAGCGTGGGGTTCATGGTTGAAACCTGCCCCTTCGCGTCGGATCTTGGTATCTGCAGATCGTACCGGATGCCGAGATTGAGCGTGAGCTTGGGAGTTGCCTTCCAGTCATCCTGCGCATAAAGACCGAACTGCTTCCAGCGATAGGCCTGCTCGATCGGAAAACCAAAATTAACGAAGTCAACATTTCCAAATAGAAAACTTGCGGCGGGCGAGCCGGTATTGCCTGGAATCGTGACCGTCTGGCTTCCGTTCACAAATCCGGTTCCGCCCAGCGCCGACTCGGAAAAAGCAAAGTTAAATGCTCCCGATCCCTCGCCACCTTCGTTGCGTTGCAGGTCTCGGGCTTCTCCGCCGAAGCTGAGTGTGTGATTTCCGCGGATCATTGTCAGGTTGTCGTTGATAATGTATCGATTTTCCTGATCGAAGGAGGTTGACACACCCCCAATGCCGTTTTGCTCCGGAATACCGATGCCAGGGTATCCGGCCTTTGGACCAAGAGGCGGAAGCGCTCCCTGGATACCAAGACCGCTGAAATCCGGCCCAGCCACAAGCGCTCCGTTCAGACCTGTGTCGCGAATGTAACCGATGTTGAGGTTGTTGAGCAGGGTCGCCGAGAATGCGTAGTTATGAGACAAGCGTATCTGCAGAGTTGGCTGGGAATTCTGGGTCGCGTCCAACAGATTGAGGCCGCCATTATTCGAGCTCTTGAAACCGCCGCTAAAGAAGCTGCCGGAGATCGACTGCTTCTCTGAAAAATGGTGGTCGATCTTGACGACAAGCCGGTGCTCGTCGATTTTGGAGCTTTGCAGGCGCACAAAATTGTTCTGCAGAGCGTTGTTCGTAGCCGTCGGAAAGCTCTGCAAGACCGTTTGCGAAACGGCGCTGAGTGCCGGCGAACCGGAAGGAATGATGTTGAGTGTGCCGTTGGAAGGGTCTCCGAATGGATCCAGAACGCTATAAGTTTGTCCGTTTGGCCCTATCACCGTATGTTCCGAGTAGGGGTTATATATTTCACCCGTATAGATCGGGCGGCCCTCAGCGTCATAGATCGCAGCGCCATTGGAATCCTTCAACTGCGGACCCAGCAGTTGACTGAAATCTCCCTGGCGAAATGCGTTCGGAATGGTCGTCAGTGTCGCGTTGTTTGAGCTTGGGCGATATGCGAAACCCGTCCATTCCACGAAGAAGAATGTTTTGTTGTGCCCGTCGTAAAGCTTGGGAATCCATACGGGACCACCGATGGTACCGCCGAATTCATTCTGCTTCAGGGGAGCCTTTTTAAGCCCCAGGGCGTTGGTTACGAATCCGGCGGCGTTGAGCGCATCGTTCTGCAGGTAATCGAAAGCGCTTCCGTGGAATTGGTTGGTTCCGGACTTGAACGCGAAAGAGACGATGCCACTGGATAGCCCGTATTTCGCTGTCTGGTTGCTGGTAATCACCTTGAACTGGCTGATGGCGTCGAGCGGGGGATGGTCGCCGCCGGAATCGCCGAGCAGATTCGTGTTCATAAGTGGAATGCCATCGATGTAAATCTCATTGGCATAGCTGACCGAGCCGCTGAAGTGCAGCCGGTAATCGGGCGTTGCGCCGGGCTGAGAACCCGCGACGCCTGGAGTCAGCACCACAAAATTTAGCGGATTGCGCATATCGCTATTCAGCGAAACGGGGAGATCCTTCATCTCCTGGGGCGAAATTACGGTGCCGAGCTCCGAAGTCTGCGTCTCAACCTGGGCCGCATTCGCCGCGACCGTGACGGTCTGCTGAACCTGACCGGGCTGCAGCACGATGGGAAGAGCAACGGTGCTCCCAGTTCCAACCACGACGTGTTGCTGGATATTCGTACTGAATCCATGGGCCGCAGTTGTCAGCGTGTAGTTGCCGGCGGCCAGGTTGAGAAAGGCATATTGCCCGGCGGCGCCCGAGTTCGCGCTTTGAATAATGCCGGTAGACTCGTTTTTCAGCGTAAGGGTGGCGCCAGGGATTGCGGCTTGCTGCGTATCCTGAACTTCTCCCTTGATAGCGCCAAGGTTCACCTGGGACCACGCGACGCCGGAAACGATGAAAGCCGCGGCGAAGGTCAGGACTGTGGGGATAGATAGCCAATGTTTCGCAAATTTCATATTGAGCCTCCAAAGGCTTGCAAAGAGATCAATTTCGAGTAGTACGTTAAACCTTTAACCCTGATTCCGAAGATCGCATCATTTCTACAGCTAGGTTGTCAAGAAACACCTTTCATCACAAATTCGGTGACACAGCCCAGCTTCGTCGGCAGCAGGTTCCTGACCGCGGGCCTGAAAGTCCCCGCCGATTCTGGTTAAACCTTTAAATCACCGACCATCGAGATTCAAGCAGCGCCCGCAGATGTTTGTCAAGGAAAAAATGTCGGTCGTCCACCGAGTGGGGTTGCACCGAACATCGACGTTTAGCAGGCAACCGCGAAACGCTCTCCGCTTGCGACTTCAATGCATTCAGTCTGGTCGCCGCGTTGATTCGCGAATCACAAGCGTGGGCACAATCCGCACAGCAGTGGCGTCACCGCTGCGCTTACCTTCAATGCGGTCCATGAGGATCGTGGCCGCGCGGGCGCCCATCTCATAGCTCGGCTGCACCACCGCTGTCAGATGCGGGTGGAAAGAGCGATCCACGGCGAGATCGTCAAACGTAGCCAGCGATATATCTTCGGGGCACCGCTTCCCGGTTTCTTCCAGCGCCTTCAGGAATCCGAGGGTCATAACCCCGTTGCAGACGAAAACGGCCGTTGCTTTGCTTTTTCCCCGAAGCAGTTGTTTTCCTAGCCTGTAGCCGGATTCATCGCGAAAATCGCCCTTCAAAACCAAGGCCGGATCCACCGGGATATCCGCCTCATGGAGCGCTTTCTCATATCCGGCAAGGCGTTCGCGCGCTATCTGCGCGTCAAGCTTTCCTGTGATGATCGCGATGCTTCTGTGTCCGAGTTGGATAAGGTGGCGTACACACTCATGCCCGCCGCGAACATTATCCAAAAGCACGGAATCCGTCTCGACCCCCGGGACGGGGCGATCAATACACACTACCGGCAGTCCTGAAGCGATGGTGCTCTGGATGTGGCTGGCGTCGCGGCCAGGCGCGGACGCCAACAATATGCCGTCCACTCGGTAGGACCGAAGCGCCGAAATCACGCGCCTTTCCCGCCCGATCTGCTCGTCGGTGTTTGCAGTTACAAGAAAATATCCGCGTTCGTACGCGCTGTCTTCGGCCCCGCGGATGACCTCGGGAAAGAATGGGTTGGTGATGTCCGGCAAGACAATCCCCAGCATTCGGGTTTGCTTTACCTTCAGACTGCGCGCAATCTCGTTCGGGTAGTAATCCAGTTCGCGAATCGCGGCCTTAACCCTGGCATGCACGGCCGGGCTAACCCGTTTTGTGCCGCGGATGACATTGGAAACCGTCGCAATCGAAACGCCGGCGCGCTGTGCAACTTCTACAATCGTTGCCATTGCTCAGGTCCCGCTCTCTTCAACTTTGGCGAGCCCGCCGGTTGCCGTATTCGCTCTCAATGCTCTTCCCCGCTCCTGTAATATACGGCGAGCCGTGCAATGGAAGTATAGTGGCCCGGGCCTCCCGGCACCCCAATTATCCGCACGCCATAGCCCAAGGTCTTTGGAAACCTGAACACATACACCTGATGGTCGCCCGCGGCCGCGCTCGATGGATAGGACGGCTTCACGCTCACGCCGGCGACATCAACCCAATGAAAATTCTGGTAAACCTGCACGCGAGGGATGGCCGCGTACCAGCCTCCGTCCGGGAATATCTTCCCTGTCTCATACGCAATCTCATTGAAGTTGTAAGCCCGTGGCCATTGGTAGCCCCACCAATCGGACTTCTTGGGCGAGCCGTCAAAATCATCTTCGCTGCCTGATGAGGCTCCCTCGGCGATGGAATCCGAGCAATTCAATCCGCAGAGCGATCCGAAATGCGTGCTCTTGCTGACGGCACGCGCGCCCGGAGCCAACGCCAAGTTCGCTCCGGAGTGCCGATTTGATGGAGCCGCACGATAAAACGGCTCGAGATAAACCTTGCGCAGCGCGAACGTGTAGGCCCGCCATACGGATTTTCCGTGATTCGTCCACCAGATGTTGCTTTGGAGGTAAAGAGTCTTGCCGTCCGCGCTGATGAACTTCGAGGGAATACTCGTTCCATACATGCCGTAATTGCGGGGCGTAAAGAACGGGCCGAAGTCCTTTGAGAGAAAAAGCTTCCAGGGTCCCCAGGGTTCCGGAGCCTCATACATCTGATGGGTGGCGCAGGACCAAGATGTGAATAGGAAACGCCTCAGCGGCTTATCGTAGACTACCCCGCCCTGTCCGATCACCGGCTGACGGGAAGCGCATCTTCCTGCCGATCCGTTTGGATACAATCGCCTGTGATCTTCCAGCACCGGTTGTTTCTCCGTGATGTCCTTTGTCCACTGGGGACTTCCGCCCTCGTCCGTCCCGGCATAGAACTCCCAGGTGGAGCGATTCTGCACCTTGGTGTCCGGCACGCGGGCCAGATACAACTCCTGCTGTCCCGCCCAGTTATGGTCCAGCCCATAAACATATACGTACCGGTCGATCGCGTTGTCTGAGTCCTTCCCGAAATCCGCGAAGAAAATGGTTGTGAACATACTGGCTTCCGGGCTGTTCGGATCATCTGGCGTTCCGAACATCGGCTTTGACTTGTCCCAAGTCCAGGTCTGGCCGTGATCGGTCGATTTGGCAATCGAAGCCGCCGGTGCATCGTTGAAATGGTGCTTGACCAGATTCTGAAAAGCCAGATAAATCGCGCCGTGAATGCACAGCATGCCTGTGGGCTTTCTGTTGTAATTTGGCCCGCTCCAGTCTGTGCCCACATCCCTCGCAATGGTCTTGCCTGAAAGGTGCGGCGGCATGCCGCTGATCCTGCTCACCGCCATGTCATACCGCTTATTGAAATCGAGGGGCTTGGTATATGGGTCAAAAGCCATTCCGTCGCCGTTCGCCGCATAGAGGTTTCCGTCCGCAGCCCAGCACGATGGCCACAGGTCGCCGTCTCCCGGCAACTGATAGGTT
This sequence comes from Acidobacteriaceae bacterium, assembly GCA_050746465.1. GTDB lineage: Bacteria > Acidobacteriota > Terriglobia > Terriglobales > Acidobacteriaceae > Silvibacterium. Next base: position 7,392 of record JBOGMA010000403.1, on the reverse strand, counting down.
GAATAGGATTCTTCCGCAGCGGTGGAAAAGAACGTGCTTCTGGGAACCGTTTGTCCGCTGCAATAGGAAACAAGAATCAGAAAGAACAATCCGCTCGCGAGGCATCCCTTGACCATAGAGCTGAAGCCGCGTAGATATCTGAAACCAGGCCGTTTGTTTCGCGCGTTAGTCCGTGGCGCACACAAGTTCCCGTTCATGAGCGCAAAACCCTCCCTCACAAATGAGGACTCTCACTGCTAAATTTCTAACGCGTGCGGATGTCGTTTCCGCAAAACCAGTTAAACATTTAACCGCTGATGAATGCCATTCAATTCCAACCCGCTCAAAGTGTCAACGCAATGCCGGCGAGCAATAAGTCCCGTCTGCGGTTGATTATGCGGAAATGGGAACCTCGCATATAGTCTCCGCGGCGTCACATGGCCGGGAACTGTTGCTGAAAGCCGAACAATGGGTACAGAACTTCCCCATCCGCGAAAGTTACGCCCGGTGTTTCGGGCGACACGCGGTTCCCGGCTATTTCTTGAGGATTCCGAATTTGAAGACGACGCCAAGCGAGCCGGCGAACTCGCTCTGGAGGGCGTAGCCGTAGCGGGTGGGCTGGTAGTCGGCGATTCCACGGATTGCGAGGCGGGACGAGAGATTGTAATCAGTCCACCAGCCGATGGCCGAGCCGAAGGCCAATTTGTTGTTGTAGATGTTGACGGCGTTGGGCTGCACTCCCGGCGGAAAATCCTTGTCAAAGGACCCGTAAGCGGCGCCGATGAGGAAATGCATGCCGGCAGCGTATTTGTCTCCGCGAAAAAGACGGAAATTGGGCCCGAAGAGGAAGAGGTCTTCGGACATTTTGGGACTGGGGGTAATTCCGTAGGGGTTTGGCGGTACGCTCATGGTGCCGTAAAGCCCGCGGGCGCTGGCTTCGAGTCCCCAGGACGGACGCAGGTAGACAATGGCGCTGCCGTTCCAACCCACCAGGTTGGTGGCGTGGATGTTGGGCCCCGGGCTGGGATTAAAGTGCGAGTATTGCCCGCCGCCATAGACCTCCCAACGGTGGTTGTACTGCGGCTGCAGGGTGACAGGCGCCACAGCCGTGACCTGGGCGTGGGACTGAGAACTCAAAAGAAAGAAGGGAACCACTAAAACGAGAGCGCACGCGGCGCGGAGAACGACTTTCACGCGAATCCTGAACCTCACAGAATTGACTGACGCCGGTAAAAAGCGCCGCAAAGATTCACGATACACGAATTCAGGGCACAGGGCACAGGCACAGCGCGCAGGGACCAGTGTTCAGGGACCAGGAAAGGCAAAAGCGCTTCCACTCGAAGAGCAGAACGACTGGAGGTTCAATTCATTCGGTCTTTGTCGGGGTCTATGTAGCGACCGTCTTTGTCGAAACTGACTTCGCGATTCTGCTTGCGCATGTAGACTTCGAATTTGCGGGCTGCGCGACGGCGCTTCCAGCGGTAGTAGTTGTTGCGCAGGCTGAAGTAGCGGTCGCTGCCGGATCGGGCGAACCCCTTCCGAGGCGCGAACTTGATGTAGAACCAGCCGAAAAGCGCACCGCCAAGCTGGGAGAAGGCGAAGAGCCGTTCGCTGGAAAACAGCATGGCCAGGGTGATGAGGAAGTAAACCCAGACGAGGTACTTGGCCCGGATCATCATGGGCAGCGGGAACATCATGAATTGCTGATCGCCATAGAGAACTCCGAACGCGATGAGCAGACCGAAAATGCCTCCCCAGCAGCCGATGAGGGGAGTGAGGGTGGAGGGCATGGCTGCGTAAAGGGCGAGAGCGGCGAGGCCGGCCCCGATGACGGAGACGAAATAGATTTCCGCCACCCAGCGGGCGCCATGGATCCCTTCTAGGAAGCTGCAGAGGAACCAGAGGGAGAGCATTTCGAAGGCAGTATCCAGAATGCCCTGGTGCACAAAGCTGTAGGTGACGAGCTGCCAGATGTATCCGTGAAAGACGGCGGGAGGCAGCAGGGCGGTCCAGATGATGAGGGTGGTCGCACTCGCGGCTGAGGCAACATGGAGCAGGAGCAGGAAAAAATACGCACCGAGATTCCAGAGGATCAGCTTGCGGGTGAAGCCGCTGAAATCGGGAAAAGCGAGAAGACCGGCGGAGCGTGGCATAAGACCTTCATCTATTGTCTCAGATGGGATGGGCTCCAGGCATCAGCCATGAGGGGGGGGTCGAGTCCGCACTTGAAACGGGCTTTATTTCGGTTGCATGGGGACGGCGGCGAAGCTTAAGTTTAAGTGAGCCTGCGCCTCCAATTTTGAGAACGAACGCTTTTGCCGCGTGGTGCGCTGCAGGATTCTGCCTGATGACCCAGAGTAGTTCCGAGAAAGGGATTGCGGAGAGGCATGACGCCGTTTCGGCTCTGGTTCTGACGCTTGGTTTCAGCCTGACAGGTGCGGGAACGCTGACTCTCGGCGTTCTGCTTCCGGTGCTTTCGCACAAGTGGGGGCTGGCCGACAGCAACGCGGGATTACTACTGTTTTTGCAGTTCCTCGGCTCCACTTTGGGAGCGGTCCTGAACGGTAAGGAGCGGGTGCGATCGATGGCAATCGGCTATGCGCTGCTGGTGGCGAGCGCGTGTGCGCTCGCATTTGCCGGACCGATGACGCTGTTCCCTTCTTATTTTCTCTTTGGGCTGGGGCTGGGCATGGCAATGACGGCCACCAACCTCTTATTTTCAGACCGATACGCGGAAGACCGCGCAGCGAAGCTGGAACGGCTGAATTTTACCTGGTCGGCTGGAGCCATGGCAGCGCCCGCGCTGCTGCTGCCGTTTCTGCGCGGAGCAAGCCTTGTGGTGCTGTATCTGGGCTACGTGGGTTTGTTCCTGCTGCTGCTGCTTTGGGTGTTACTGCGAGAGCGCCGAATTCCGGTGAAGACTGCCGCAGGAAATAGGTCGCAGGAGCGGGGGACCGCCGCAGGGGCTGGTGCGGCTGCGCGGGAACCGGCGACGCTTTCATTTTTGCTTCCTCTGGTGCTGATGGCGACGTGCTCGGTGGGTGTGGAGACGGCCCTGGGCGGTTGGCTGTCGACGTATTCGCATCGCTCGCATCCGGCAGGAGTGGGCGAGGGCGCGTTTGCGACACTGCTGTTCATGCTTGGGATCGTGCTAAGCCGGCTGTTGTTTTCCACTTCGCTGCTGGAGAGGATTGGGCGGGAGCGGGTGCTTCGATGGGCTTTCTGGAGTACGGCAGTGTGGGTCGCGCTGCTGATTGCCGGCCATGACCGCCTACTGATCGATGCTGCTTCGCTGCTATGCGGCCTAAGCATTGGACCGCTGTATCCGCTGCTGCTGGCTTTTCTACTGGCGCGGTGCCCAAGCGGGTGGATTTTTGCCGCGGCTGGAGCAGGATCGGCGATTTTTCCCTGGCTTACGGGCGTGATTTCCACGCAGGCGGGGTCGTTGCGCTATGGGCTGTTGGCTCCATGGGGAGCGACGCTGCTGATGATTGTGCTGACCCCGATTGGGCTTCGGAACGCGCGGCCAAGAGCGGTTGCGGCAGAGCTGCCGACACAGTAGTTCTCCACCCACTGACGAACACCCATCTGTGCACCCCGCGAACGAAGCCCTGTTCACTGGTATTAAGGGATCCCGCCGCTGGGCGGCTTTACAAGCGCCTGGGGATTCGCTGAAGATTGTTGCTTCCGGAGGAAAGGAAATCGTGCAATCACCTCGGTTCGAGAGAGGGATGCCGCGGGTTGACCTGACGAATGCCGAGTTGGCTTCGAGCGAAACCGCGCGCAAGATCAACCGTGACATCCTTCTGCAACTGATTCACACGCGACAGCCGGTATCACGGGCGGAGTTAGCGCGGCTCTCCGGGCTGCAGCGGAGCACGGTTTCGCAGATCAGCGAGCAACTGATGAACGAAGGCTGGATTCGCGAAGGCGCAACGGCGAAACTGCCGCGCGGACGCCGGCCAACGATGCTGATTTTGAACAACGATCTGATGGTATTTGGCGTGGATCTTCGGCCGCAGCGGGTAACGGTGGCGGCCGTGGATCTAAGTGGGCGACTACTGTCGCAAAGCATTTTGCCGCTCAGCTCGGACCCTGGGAAAACCATCGTTTCGGTTCTGCAATGCGTGAAGAGAATGCAGGAGGCGAGCCCGACGAAATCCTTCGGAGGCATCGGGATCAGCGTTCCGGGTCGGGTCGATCCGACGACCCAGCGGCTGATTTTTGCCCCCAATTTGAAGTGGGCCGACGTTGACCTGAAGTCGGCGATGGAGCGGGAATCTGGCTTGCCGGTGGAGTTGGAAAATGCCGCCAACGCCTGCCTGATCGTCGAACTGTGGTTAGGCGGCCTGGATGGAGTGAACAACGCGGTTCTGATTACCGTTTCCGAGGGGCTGGGGTCAGGCATTCTGGCCGGGGGACAGATCGTCTCCGGCGAGCACGGGATGGCCGGCGAATTTGGGCACATTTCTCTTGACCCCACAGGGCCGCGCTGCGGCTGTGGGCAGAACGGATGCTGGGAGACGTTCGCCTCCTGCGATGCGGCTCTGCGCTACTATCACGATGCGGTGCGCGATGCGGGCCACATCAGCTTTCATCAGCTTCTGAATCTTGCCGAAGAGGGCGACGCCAACGCCAAGGCGGCGCTGCACAAGCAGGCAACCTATATCGGCAAGGGTATGCGCATGATTACCGCGGCGCTTTCTCCGGAGCTGATTTTGATTGCCGGCGATGTCACATCGGCATGGGAGCGGTTTGCTCCGGTGATTCGGAAGGAAGTTGCGGCTGGAATCCTGGGAGGGAAACCGCCGCGTATCGAGCCCAGCCACGAAGGCGAAGTGGCGCGTCTGCGCGGTGCGGCTGCGCTGATTTTTCAGCGGCATCCGATAAGTGGGAAGAAGTACGGAGCGTCGTCGTCAAAACAGCGGCAAGGTTCGCGGAAGAAGAAGGCGGCGGTTTCGAGGTAAAGCGATTTCCTGCTGGAATGGGGTTCGACCGGCGGCGTATCCTGATTCCTACTGTGGGTCTTAGATTCTCTTCCATTGCTGTTTGCGCGTTACTGGCCCTGGCGACTCCGCCCACGCTGGTCGCGGCTCATAAAAATCATGCGAGCTCATCGAGCGGACAGCCATCGCAGCTTCAGCACCACTACGATGCGGCGCAACGATTCCAGCAATCAGGCGATACGCAGAGGGCGTCAGCGGAGTACAGGGCCTTCATTGCTGAGGCTGTAGGGCAGCTTGCTACGGGCTATGCGGGCGCGGGCGATTACACCGAATCCAAAGTGCTTTTTGATGAGTCGCTAGAGGCAAATCCCGCACAGCCGGCGCTGCGGGAGGTTTATGCAGAAGCGGCGCTGGCGCATGGCGATTATGCGCAGGCGAAAGCGCTTGCCGAGCAGATGCTGCGCGATGAGATGGCGTCCGGAAGCGCGAGCAAGAAGACGCTGGCCAAGGCGCACCTGATTCTCGGGCGCGCGCTGTTGAAGCTGCGCCAGGACAAGGATTCAAAAAAAGAGCTGGAATCGGCGGTTGATCTTGATCCGAATTTTGAGGACGGATACGCGCTGGCGGTCGCGTGCCTGGATATGGACGATGGCAAATGCGCGGACCGGATTTTTACTGAGATGGAAGCCTCGTTCGGGGATACGGCTCCACTCCACATGGAATTCGGGCGAGCTTACAGCCAGTCGGATTTTCCGCAGAAGGCTGTTGCCGAGCTGAAGAAGGCGATTGCGGAAAACCCGCGCATGCCGCAGGCGCACTATCTGCTCGCCGCGTCATATCTGGCGAGCGCGGAGGCTGGAAGTCTGGTGAAGGCGAAGGCGGAGCTGAAGAAGGAACTGGAAGTTTCCCCGAAAGATTTCCTGACTTATGCGGCGCTCGGGCATATTGCAGTGACTCAACACCAGTACGATGACGCGGCAGCGTACTTGAAGAAGGCCATTGCGCTGAATCCAGACAATCCCGATGCTTACCTCTACTCCGGGCAGATGAATTACGAAATGCATCGAACGGCTGAGGCCGAGGCCGCTCTGCGGGAAGCGATCGCGAAGACGAAGGACGTTTCGCGAAATCGATATCAGATTCAGAAGGCGTACTACCTGCTGGGACGGCTGCTAATCCGATCGGGGCAGAGGGCTGAGGGTCAAAAGGAAATGAACGTTGCGCAGAAACTGATGACCCAAACGCTCGCTCAGGACAAGAGCCGGTTCGGCGGAAATAATCCCGGTGCGAACGGGATGGGAAGCGGTGGAATTCGGAGCGACGAAATCACCGTGCAGGAGCACGCGGACAAGCCGATGGACAGCAAGGCGATGAAGGGGGTTCAGGACTTTGCAGAGCGGCTGGGACCACCGCTGGCCGACAGCTACAACAATCTGGGAGCGATTGCCGCGAGTGGGAAGAACTTCGCCGATGCGCTGGGCTATTTTCAGCGTGCGGCGGAGTGGAATCCAGAACTGCCGGGCCTGGATTACAACTGGGGACGCGCGGCCTTCATGGCATCTCGATTCAAGGATGCAGTGCCTCCGCTCAGGCGCTACTTGCAAGCCCATCCGGAAGACGCGGGGATTCGCTCGCCGCTGGCGATCAGCGAATTTATGGTCGGAGACTATACCGATGTCGTGAAGACGCTTGAGCCGGTGCTTTCCGGCATTGACGCGATTCCGCAGGTGGAATATGTGTACGCCGCTTCTCTGGCGAAAACGGGGCAGAGGGCGGCGGGAGTGGAGCGGTTAAGGGCGATGGAGAAGAAGAATCCGTCGATTCCCGATGTACACCGCTCGCTCGGGGAAGCCTACGCTGACGGAAACAGCTCTGATCGCGAAAAAGCGCAGAAGGAGTTTGCGGCGGCAATCCGGCTCAATCCTAAAGACGCCGTAGCGCACTACGATCTCGGAACATTTCTACTGAAGATCGGGAATTTGCAAGCTGCGATTCCGGAGTTGGAGACGGCAGTGCGACTGGAGCCCGACAATCGGGCTGCGCATGCGCTGCTGGGCTCGGCCTACCGGCGGGCGGGCCGGCCTGACGACGCAGCGCGTGAGCGAGGGCTGACCGGCAGCGAACAATAGGCGAAGGCGCCGACACGGTTTCAGGCCGCTATCTATAAATAGAAGATTCCACTTAACTTTTGCAGGAAATGGCGCGGCGGCATGGCCGCGGTGCGCTGGGTAAGGACTACCCGACCTTGACAAAGCTGTTTTTCGCTCTATATAGTTCGCGTCGCATAGAAATATAATATGCAGAATGACCCGAAATAAATCGCTTTTCTCAAGGAGATTTATCGGATGCAAGGAATTATAGGAGGCAGTATGAACAAAAGATTTTCAATTCGAAGGTCAGACGGTTCGGTTTCCCCGACAGAAAGGGGACCGGCGGCAAAGTTCAAATCGGCAGGAAAGCTCCTCGT
>JBOGMA010000402.1:0-2360 GCA_050746465.1 Acidobacteriaceae bacterium | reverse complement strand
CGGTAGCGTCGATGTCTACGCTGATGGGTTTGCCGTTGACCAGGTCCACGCCGCCACCATCGGGATTGAGGACGTAGCCGGCTTTTACCAGGTCGGGATGATTCTTGAGGAGCCATGCGACTCCGTTGTACTTGCCGCCTTCTTCATCGGCGGTGAGGGCGAGGATGAGGTCGCGGTCGGGCCGGTAGTGCTGCTTGTGCATGAGGATGAAGTTGGCGACGAGGATGGCGTCGTTGTCCTTCATGTCCTGCGTGCCGCGCCCGTAGTAGAAGCCGTCCTTCTCGACGAACTTGAAGGGATCGGTGTGCCATTTTTCGCGGGGCGCCTCGACTACATCGAGGTGGCAGATGAAGAGGATGGGAGGCTTTGCGCCGGTTCCGCGATAGCGGACGACGAGGTTGCCGTTGCGGTCATTCACGCCGCCTAGAAAGAGGTCCTGCTGCGGGAATCCGGCCTGGAGGAAGCGCTGCTCCATGGCTTTGGCGGCGGTGGTTGTGCTGCCGACGGACTGGGTGGTGTTGATCTCGATGAGTTGGTGAAAGATGTCGAGGGCGAGCTGCTGTCCGGAGCTATTGACCTGCGCGGAGGACGCGGGCGGAAGCGCGAGGATCAGCGAAACCAGACAGATCGGCAGAGCGCGGGTGAACTTCGACATAAAGCGATACCCCTTGTGAAGAATCAGACGACGTGTTGCACTCAAAAACCCATGATGTTGTAGCCGGAGTCGACGTAGATGGTTTCGCCGGTGACTCCGCTGGCGAGGTCGGAGGCGAGGTAGGCTGCGGTGTTGCCGACCTCGGATTGCTCGGTGTTGCGGTGGAGCGGGGCGCGTTCGGCGTGGTACTTGAGCATGTCGGACAGGCCGCCAATGCCGCGGGCGGCGAGGGTTTTGATGGGGCCGGCGGAGATTGCATTGACGCGGATGTTTTGTTTGCCAAGATCTGCGGCAAGGTAGCGGACCGTGGCTTCAAGCGCGGCTTTGGCGACTCCCATGACGTTGTAGTGGGGGACGACCTTTTCGGCTCCGTAGTAGGTCATGGTGATGATGCTGCCGCCATCGGTCATGAGCGGCGCGGCGGCGCGGCTGAGCGCGATCAACGAATAAACGCTGATGTCATGGGCGATGCGGAAACCGTCGCGGGTGGTTAGGAGGAAGTCGTTCTTCAGTTCCTCGGGCGGCGCGAAAGCGACGGAGTGGACGAGGACGTTGATTTTGCCGTAATGCTCTTTGATCTTCGCGAAGACCTGCTCGATTTCGGCATCGTTGGAGACATCGCACTGGAAGGCTTCCGCTCCGGGGAGTTCGGCGATGAGGTCCTGGGCTTCAGCTTTCAGGCGCTCGTTCTGGTAGCCGATGGCGAGCTTTGCGCCGGCCTGATGAAGCTTCTGGGCGATGCCCCAGGAGATGGAGCGCTTGTTTGCGAGACCAAAGACGACGGCGACGCGGCCTTCAAGGTTGAGCATGTGTCGTGAGTCCTCCAAAAGCATAAGGATAGCAGTTGGAGGGCGAAGAAGAGCGTTCAGCGATCAGCGTTCAGGAAGTTGTAGAGTTCAGGGATCAGGGGCCGGAAAGGCGTTCGGCGTTCAGCGTTCTTTTCAGCCGCCCAGGTCGATTAGTTCTACTTGATCCATTGGCTCGCCGAGGAAGCGGGTGCCGAGCCGCTGGAATTTCTCTACGGAGTCGGTGGCGTAGAAGCGGCGCTGGCCGTCGGGCGATGCGGGGCGTGCTGTGTCCAGGGCGGTGGCAACCTGCGCGGCTGTGGATTCGGCGGAGTCGATGACTCGGATTTCGGGCGGAAGTTTTTTGGTGATATTCCCGCGGAGAAGCGGGTAATGCGTGCAGCCGAGGACGAGAGTGTCGGGATTGAGGCCGGTGCGGCGCGAGTCTTCGAGCAGTTCGTTGAGATAAATGTCGATGACCTGGTTGGTGACGGGGTGATCGATCCAACCTTCTTCAACCAGCGGGACGAGGAGCGGGCAGGCCTTTTCGAAGGCGCGGAGGCCGCGCTCGCGGCAGGCGGCGGCGTAGGCGTGGCTTTCGACGGTGGCGGCGGTGGCCATGACCAGCACGTCTTTACTTTGGGTGGAGGCCTGGGCGGCGTTGGCTCCGGTTTCGATGACGCCGAGGACGGGGATGGGCACGGTGGCGCGAATTTCGTCGAGCGCGAGGGCAGACGCGGTGTTGCAGGCGATGACCAGATACTCGGCGCCTTGATCCACCAGAAAGCGCGCGCTGGAGACGGCGTAGCGAGCGACGTTGGCCTGGGATTTGGCTCCGTAGGGGAGGCGAGCGGTGTCGCCGAGGTAGACGTAATTGGCGGAGGGCAGGCGGTGGAGCAGGGCTTGAAGCACGGTGAGGC
>JBOGMA010000401.1:0-2905 GCA_050746465.1 Acidobacteriaceae bacterium | reverse complement strand
TGTTACGGGAACCTCGGCCGTGGGAATCAACCAGTGGTCGTTGAAGATCGCTCTGTTTTCTCGGTCGGGGTCTTTATCGCCAAACTCTTTGTCGCGCTCCTCCGATTCACGTTTCGCTGCTTCATCGGCATCCGCGCAACGGAATAGATCACTGGCAAACTTCGGCAACTGCCCCGTGCCGAAGAGGGACTTGCTGTTCACCATGAAGGGGGGCAGGACTTCTGTGTATCCGTGCTCGCGGGTGTGAATGTCGAGCATGAAGCTGATGAGCGCCCGCTCCAGCCGTGCTCCCTCACCCCAATACACGGCAAACCGCGCACCCGAAATCTTTGCCGCTCGCTCCAAATCAAGAATTCCTAACTGCTCGCCTAATTCCCAATGCGGCTTAGGTATAAAGTCAAGCTGCCTAATTCCGCCTTCCGGAGCCCACGTCTTAATCTCCTTGTTGTCCTTCTCAGAGCTACCTACCGGCACCTCATCAAGCGGCAAATTAGGGATGCTCTCCATGAAATTTCGAAGCTTTTCGTCGGCTTCGGAATAGATGACCTCAAGATCGGACATGAGAGCTTTTGAATTCTGCAGAAACCTGCGGAGATCAATAAGTGGCAATTCAACACCCTGGAGTGAAGCCAGTGTCGCGATCTGGTATCTTCGCCCGATAGACACCAGCTCCCCCACAGAGGCGGAATTTTTCCTTTCCCTTTGCGCGTTAGCAAAGAGTGACGACACTTCGTTGTGAGCAGTTTTCCAGTTTTCCTTCATCTTCACTGACTCGCGACGAACGTCGTGAAGTTCCTGGAACCTGCGAATCAACGCCTTTGGATCTTCCACTCGGCCTCGGAGCTTTTTCTCAACCAGCTCCAGATTGGAGCGCACAAATGCCAAATCGAGCATAGATATTCAGATTACTAGAACAGGGCGCAGGGCAGAGGGCTCAGTGTTCAGGAACAACAGTCTGTTTGAGTTCGCAGTTGGACGCTGTACGCTTGCTGTCCAGCCCTGCGATACTGAAAACGTATGCCGCAGCTCAAACGACTCGCCGCCCTCGTCCTCGTTTGCACGCTCACGCTTCTCTATATTCCGTCCGCACGCGCCACCGCTTATGATGACCACCCCAAGCTCATCGTCGTGCTGGTGATTGACCAGTTTCGCGCCGACTATCTTGAGCGTTATCGGGACGACTTCAAGAGCAAGGGCGGCTTCAACCTCTTTCTTGACCACGGAGCCTGGTTTCCCGACTGTTACTACGACTACGCCAACACTCAAACCGCTCCCGGCCACGCCGCCATCTCCACTGGAGCCTACACCGACGGCAACGGCATCGGCGGCAACTCATGGTGGGACCTCGCTCGCAACGACAAGCAACGTGTCCGCGCCGTTGAGGACGAGCGCTACACCCTCATCGGCCTGCCCGCAGGCGCCGAAACCACCCCCGGAGCTTCGCCCCTCAACCTGCTCGCCTCCACCGTGGGTGACGAACTTCGTCTTGACACCGGCGGTCAGTCCCAGGTTTGGGGCATCTCGTTCAAAGCCGACGCTGCGATTCTGGGGACGGGAGCCACCGCCAATGGCGCCTTCTGGATCGATCCAGCAACCGGACGCTTCATCACTTCCAGCTTCTATATGACCCAGCTCCCCGACTGGGCTGCGACCTTCGACGACAGCGGACGCATAAACCAGGCCGAGCAGGAAGCCAACGCTGTGGGGACGAAAGACTTCTACCACGACGTAGGTTCCACCACCGCCGGCATCAGCTACGAATTCGATTTTGCCAAGGCCCTCATCACCGGCGAATCGCTGGGCACGCGCTCCACGCCTGACCTGCTGGTCATCAGCATCTCGCCGACGGATATCCTCGGTCACCAGGTCGGCCCCGACTCGCCCGAGCAGAAGGCCATGATTGATGCCGTCGACGTCAACCTCGACGCCTTCACCACCTGGCTAGACAAGAACATCCCGGGAGGCCTCGGCAACGTGTGGCTGACCCTCACCGCGGACCACGGCGTCGCGCCCCTGCCTTCCGTCGCCGCCAAACTCGGCATTAACGCAGCAGGCATCAACCTGAAAAAGCTCGCCGACGATGTGGACTATGCCATGAACATGAAGTTCTCGCCGGGGGAAAAAATCAAGTACCTGCTGCCGGATCAGTCTCTGCCTTATCTCGAACTGAATCCGCCTTCCTTCACACGCGCCGGCATCAACGAGCAGGAAGCCGAAACCGCCGTGCAGCAGGCATTGCCCGCGGCCTTCGCCGATCTTGCCAAAGCCGCCAGCCAGCCTCCTGCGCCGCCCCAGGCGCCTCCGAACAGCCAGCCCAACCAGGCGAATCAGCGTGGGCAAACTCCATCCACTCCGCCCAACCAGACGCTGCCTGCGAACCCGCCTGCAAATCCGGGGGAAACACCGGGGCAAACGCCCGCGTCGCAGACTCCGCCCAAAACATCAGGCGAGCAAACGAACCAGCCCGCCCCGACCCCTCCTGCGAATCAACAGGAGGAGCCCGCTCCCGGACAGACCAACCAGACCGCCCAGCCTGCGCCGGAAACTCAACCAGCCGCGCCCATGCGCAAGCCACCGACCCCAGCACTCTTCCGCAGCTATACCCGCGTTGAAATGGCCGGCGGCTCACTCCCCGACACGGCATGGGGCAAGCTCATCGCCCACAGCTACACCCCGAATGGCGGTTGGTACGTCATGCTGATTCCCGACGCCTACCAGATGCAGGGAAGGGGCGAGTCCGGCACCAACCACTTCACGCCCTGGTCCTACGATCGCCACGTTCCGCTCGCCTTTTACGGAGCGCCCTTTGCGCCCGCAATGTACCGGGGCCGCGTGCAACCCGTTGATCTCGCCGCGACTCTTGCTTCGCTGCTTGGCGTCAACCAGCCGTCCGCATCCATAGGGC
>JBOGMA010000400.1:0-3742 GCA_050746465.1 Acidobacteriaceae bacterium | reverse complement strand
AGTTTCTCCTTCTCATTGTTCTTGTTGCGATTGCGGTGGTGGCGTACTGCGTGGTGGCTCCTTTTGGGCCGAGTTCGGAGACGTTTGTCGATATTCCCAATGGGACGCCGACGCGGCATATTGCTTCGCTGCTGAAGCAGGGTGGGGTGATTCGGAGCGAGCTGCTTTTTGACGCGATGCACGAGGTGAAGGGCGGGACGTTGAAGGCGGGCGAGTACAGGTTTGACCATCCGTTGAAGATGGCGGAGGTGTACAGCAAGCTGCAGCGCGGGGAAGTTTACACAATCAGCGTGACGATACCGGAGGGTTCGAACCTGTTCGACATTGCGCAGCGGATGCAGAATGCCGGGTTGGGGACGAAGGAAGCGTTTCTGACGGCGGCCCATGCGAATGTAAAGCTGGTTGCCGATCTTGATGCGCAGGCGACGACGCTGGAGGGATATCTGTTCCCGGACACGTATCACTTTTCGCGGCACATGACGGCATTGCAGGAGCAGGAGGCGATGGTGCGACGGTTTCGGAAGGTGGCGTCGCAACTGGGCTTGCACGGAGATGATCATCGCGTGGTGACGCTGGCTTCGCTGATTGAACGCGAGACGCCGATTGCGGCGGAGAAGCCGCTGGTGGCGAGCGTGTTTGCGAATCGGATGGCGAAGGGAATGCCGCTGATGACGGATCCTTCGGTGATTTACGCGGCTCTGCTGGATGGGCGTTATCGAGGGAAGATCTACGCGTCGGATTTGAAATCCCAGTCACCTTACAATACCTACACACATGCGGGGCTACCGCCGGGCCCGATCTGCTCGCCGGGCGAGGAGTCGCTGAAGGCGGCGATGCATCCGGCGCAGACGGACTATCTTTACTTTGTGGCGGCGAGCGCCGATCCTTCGGGAAAGTCACGGTTTTCGGCGACGCTGGAAGAACATGCGCACGATGTGGCCGCTTACCGCAAATCGCTGCACCAGTCGAGTTCGCGATAATAGAACGATCAGCTTCATAAATTCTTGCAAGAGGATGAGCCGGGCGTATTGATTGGAAGAAATAAAACTGCCGCTGTCTGCCTGTTGTTCGTGCTGCCGGTGCTTAACGGCTGCCTTTGGCACACCCACCGCGTGAAGCAGGTGAAGCCGCCCAGTGTGGTGATGACGGCGACGGCCGCGGACCTTGTAAGGGAAATCAATAATGAGTGCAATCAGATTCATTCGTTGAGCGCGACGGTTGAATTCCAGGCGACGGTGGGCGGGCCGAAGAAGGGCAAGGAAAAAACCTACACGTCATTCACCGGGTACATTCTGCTGCGGAAGCCTGAGTCGCTACGGGTAATTGGTCTGGTTCCAGTGCTGCACACGCGGGCGTTTGACATGGCGAGCAACGGGGAGACGTTCAAGCTGTGGATTCCGCATGAGAACAAGGTTTTTGAGGGGCCGAACACGGTAGGAAAGGAATCGCCGAATGCGCTGGAGAATTTTCGGCCGAACGTGTTTTCAGATTCGCTGCTGATCAATTGCATTTCGCCGGATGACCTGCTGACTTTGACGTCCAGCACGAGCACGCAGGTTGATCCTAAAACCAAGAAGCTGGCGATGCTTGCGGACTACGAACTTTCGGTTCTGCGGAAGAAGCCGAACAGCCAGGAGCTGATTCCGGAGCGCGTGATTCATTTCGACCGGACGAACCTGCGGGCGTATGAGGAAGACATTTACGACGCCAAGGGAGCGATACAGACGCAGGCGATTTATGGGCCGGACCAGACGTTTGGAGACGTGCGGTTTCCGGGGTCGATCACGATCAGACGGCCGCTGGAGGAGTATCAGATTCTGATTACGTTTGAGAAGCTGCGGACGAACCTGACGCTGAATAATGATCAGTTTGAGTTGAAGACGCCGGCAGGGGCGGTGGTGAAAGAACTGCACTGAGCCGGGTGTGCTCAGTGGAAGTTTGCGATCCCGGCACGTTTTGCGTGATCGGCGATGGCCTGATTAATTTCGAGAGCCAGAGCGAGGGCGGCGCGGCCGTCTTCGGCGGAAACCTGCGGCGGTTTGCGGGTGCGAACGTAGTTGAGGAAGGATTCGATTTCGAGGCGTAGCGGCTCGGCTTGCTGCACCTGCGGCTTGTTGAAGGCCAGGGACGGGGCTGCTTGCGGCTGGGCAGTGGGAGCGGCTGCTCCCGCACTGACAGGGATTGCGTTTACGTCGATGAGGAGAAGATCCTTGCGGGCGTAGTCGATGGAGATGTACTGGTGGGGCTGGAAGAAGCGCAGCTTGCGGACCTTTTCGGTGCTGACGCGGCTGGCGGTGAAGTTGGCGACGCAGCCGGAATCGAATTCGATGCGCACGTTGGCGATGTCGACTTTGCTGGAGAGGATGGGAAGGCCGACGGCGTGGATTTCGCGCACGGGTGATTGGGCGAAGCTGAGGACGATGTCCAGGTCGTGAATCATGAGGTCGAGGACTACGTCCACGTCGAGGGCTCGGGGCGTGAAGATGCTGAGACGGTGCGCCTCGAAGAACATGGGCCGGTTGAGCAGAGGGCGCACGGCGAGGACGGCGGGGTTGAATCGCTCAAGATGGCCGGTTTGCAGGATGCGGTTGTGTTGGCGAACCAAGTCGATGAGGTCGTCGGCTTCTTTGGTTGTGGCGGCGATGGGTTTTTCGATGAGTAAGTCGATACCTGCGCTTAGAAGCTGCGAGGCGACGGCGAAGTGCGCTGATGTGGGGACGCAGACGGAGGCGGCGTCGATGCGGACTTGATTGCGGGAGCGTGCGGCGAGGGCTTCGTCCACGGAAGCGTAGACGGGGATGCGAAATTCCTGTTGCAGCGAGGCGGCGCGAGCGGGGTCGGATTCTATGATCGCGGCAAGCGCGATTCCGCCGCTCTGTTCGAGTTCGCGATAGACGCGAAGGTGGTTGCGTCCGAAGGCTCCGGCACCGCAAACGGCTATGTTAACGGGCATCGCCGGAGACGGTCTTGAGGCAGCGGGAGTAGAGCTCCAGCAGATGATTTACGTGGTCTTCGGGTTTGGGCGCGGAGGCGGAGGTGAAGCCGGTGGAGGGTGCGGTGGCGCGGCCGGCTCCGGTGGTGGAGGCGACGAACTTGAACAGGTCGAGGGCGATGTCTTCGTTGCGGCGCGTGCCGCTGGGGGCGTTCTGGGGCTGGTCCATGTTTGGTCTCCGGGTGATTTCTCCGACTGGGATGCTATCGGAGTCTTCGCTGTTGATATGAGGCATGGTGCGGTCCTACTTCGCCAGTTCGGCTTTAACGATTTCGCTAACGGCGCGTCCGTCGGCGCGGATTCCTGCTGATTGAATTCGACTCTGCACGGCCTTCATTACCGAGCCCATGTCTTTGGGGCTGGGCTTTGTGCCTGAAGCTGCAAGCTCGGTGATGGTTTGCTGAACGTGATGGCGGATTTCTTCATCGCTGGCGGCTTTGGGCATGTAGCCCTCGATGAGGACGATTTCGGCGTTCTCTTTGGCGGCGAGTTCGGGGCGGTTGCCCTTGGTGAACTGCTCGGCAGAGTCGCGGCGCTGCTTGATGAGAGTGGTGAGGATCTGCTGCGCTTCAGACTCGGTAAGCGGCTGGCGTTTTTCGATTTCCTTGTTCCTGAGGGCGGTTTTAACCATGCGCAAGGCGGTGGTCCGCTCGCCGTCGCGGGCCTTCATGGCGGCGATGATGTCGTGGTCGATGCGGGCTGGGATACTGGTTTCCGTCATTTTTGACCCCAAACCTTTCATTATAGAAA
>JBOGMA010000399.1:0-3784 GCA_050746465.1 Acidobacteriaceae bacterium | reverse complement strand
AGCATCAACGACTCTACCTTCGGACAAGTCACGAGCCAGTGGAATACCCCACGACAGTTGCAGTTGGCTTTGAAGTTCTACTACTAATCCGCGCCTGCGGATTCTACCTTCCTTAGTGACACTGCTGCGAGCCTGCGGCAGTGTCACTGATTGTTTTAATGTTTTCGCTCTGAGTCTCGGATCAGGTGGCAAGATCAGACAGGGTGCACTCTTGTAGCCGAGTGCTGCGCCGCCCGGCAATTGCCGTATCCCGCTTACGGCAGCCCCGACCCGCTAGCCGCATGGTGATCGGCGAGTTGATTCGCATAGCCGACCGACAGAGTGGGGACGACGGTGAGCGATAATGAACTGAGGTTGAATCATGCAGGGGGCGGATCCATCATGAACCGACGGATCGCTTGTTGTGGAGCACTCCTATTATTGGTGCTCGCCAGGTCAATGGCGCTAGCGCAACTGCCATCCTCCTGCAAAACGCCGGCAGCTGTCGCGAAGGCGCCAGCCGGCACTCCTCCGGCGAGAATATATGATGCCGCAGGGGTCTGGTTCGCCCAAAATGGCGATCTTGATTGTTCTGTCGCGGCATTCAAGCAGGCCTTGCGGCTGGAACCGCGTTTAGCGGAGGCACATTTCGATCTCGGGCTCATCCGGCAACGTCAGGAGCAGCCTGCTGCCGCAGCCAAAGAGTTCCAACTGGCGCTGCAAATTGATCCTAATTTGCTGCAGGCACGTTGCGCGCTCGGCTCGGTGCTGTCGGACCCGGCCAGCGCAGAAGGCGAGTTCCGCAAGGCGCTGAAAACGAACCCGCGATTAGTGTGCGCTCTGGACGGGATGGCGCAGGTTCTGGCGAGCGGTAAACGGTATGACGCTGCGATGGATTACTGGCGGCGGGCCGTTCGGATTCAGCCTGATGCTGCGGATCTGCAGCTTTCGTTGGCGACAGTAACCTATAAGGCGGCAGAGGCCCGGCGAGCCAATGGGCTGACGCCCGTCAGCGGCTCCACGGTGGCGGACGCGATCCGCCTTTTGACTGGGCTGCTCGCCAAGCATCCCGATATGACCGCCGCTCACTTTACTCTTGGCAACATCTATGCAAACGAAAAGCACTTTCACAAGGCCGCGGATCAATACCGCGCGGTGGTCCGCCAGGATCCAACTGACATGGCTGCCTTAGGCGCCGAGATCAAGGCGCTCATCAACGTGTCAGCATATCCCGAAGCGCTTGGGCCCGCCCGCGATTACGTGCGTCAGAAACCAGACGATTCCCTGGGGCACATCCTGCTCGGCACCGTATACGTGGGGCAGGGCGATTACGCGAAGGCAGAGCCGGAACTCAAGCTCGGGGTCTCCATGGCGCCAGACGATTTTGAAGCACGATATCAGCTGGGATTGGCTTTGGTGCGCTTAGGGAAACCCGATCAGGCTTTGCGTCAGCTGCAGAAGGCTCACGCTTTAAGACCCGACGACAGGGCAGCCCGATTTCAACTCGCGACGGTGCTGCACGTGCTTGGCAAAAAGCAGGAGGTGAAGCAGATTGTAGGGCAGTTGCAGAGCGAGGAAACGGGAGAGCTACTAAAGAGCCGCCTGGCATCCGAGGGCAACAAGGCAGATGATCTGCTGCAATCCGGCAAGCCGGGAGAAGCGGCGCAGATCTATCGCCACATGCTCGAAGAAAACCCGAATAACGCCCAAACGGATTACAATCTCGCGCTGGCACTGGAAGCTATGCATGATACGAAGGGCGCTGAGAGCGCTCTCCACAATGCAATCGGCATTGACCCGAAGCTGGCCAGAGTTCGCGCCGAATTAGGCAGTCTGGCGCTGGCGGACGGTGACTTGGAATCCGCGCAGAAATGGCTGGAATCCGCGCTTGACTTGAGCCCCGGCCTCGTAGAGGCGCGCGGAAATCTGGCAACGGTTTACGCCAGAAAGGGCGATCTGGTTTCGGCCGAAAAGTCTCTTCGCCAGGCCATTGAAGACGATCCGAAGTTTAAGGAAGGCTATTTGCAGTTGGGGTTAATTCTCGTCCAGCAGGACAGGAAAGCCGCCGCCGACGAAGCTCTGGACAAGGCCGTGGCACTGGCGCCACAGGATCCCACTATTCTATCGGCTGCTGGAAAAGCAAAAATAAAAATGGGCCAGGTGAGCGAAGGGATAGCGCTCCTTCAGAAGGTGGTAGTTCTGGCTCCAAACATGGCCGCCGCCCACCTCGACCTGGCGCTTGCGCTCGCCGATCGTCACAATCTAACGGAGGCTCTTGCGGAAAGCGAGAAGGCAGTCCGCCTTGCCCCGCAATCCGGTTTCGCACATTTCTATCGCGGGCGGATGTTGTATGACCTGGGGCGCGTCACGGAAGCACAGACTGAATTTGAAACCGCGTGCCGACTGAACCCACAAATGCCCAAGCCCCGATATTTTCTGGGGATCATCGCCAAGAACCAAGGCAAACTCTCGCTCGCGGCTAGTCTGTTCAAAGACACCGTGAAATTGCAGCCTGACGACGCAATGGCCTGGTTTATGCTTGGCCAAGCCCTTGAGCAAGAGTCCGACACCGCAAACGCGCTCGCGGCCTGGCGGAAAGCACTTGCGATCAATCCGACGTTTGGCCAGGCGCTGTTCAGCATGGCGCATGCATTGCGAACTACTGATCGAGCTGAGTCGGAACGGTTGATGACGCGCTACGTCGCTATCCAGAAGGAGCAACGCATCCTGGACCGCGCCGACACGCTGTCAAACAGCGGTATTGCAGCGGCATCCGCTCACGAGTGGTCCCAGGCGATCGGCCAGTTGAAAAAAGCAATTGCCGTGTGCGGCGATTGTTCCGCGAAGGCCGACCTTTATAGGAAGCTGGGTATAATCGACTGCCAGGCTGGCAATCTCGACAACGGCGAAAAAGAACTGCTGACTGCGAAGGCGCTCAAGCCAGGTGATCCCGTGACCCGGGCCGCCCTTGAATTAGCTGCCCAGGCTCAAGGCCAGCACTCCGCGTCGGCCGCCGGCAAGGTTCAATAGGGAACCTGTAAAGAACTGCTTACTTTACTTCATTGCGTGTAACCGGCCAGTTTCAACACATAAGCATATTTTCCTGGCAGATGCTTCGGCAGCGCCACCTGGAGATTGCCGCCGGCGGTCTTCGTATCCAGCGGACCGGCATCGCCCAGCATCGTCACGTGCATGCCCGAACGTGCGGCCACACCCTCAATCGTTGCCGTTTGTGCCCTCGGAGTGCCTAAGATTGCCGCGTACAAATCATCTCCCTTGCGCGTAAAGCGCACATCGTCGCCTTCGGCGGTCTTGCCTGCGGCGCGCTCCCATGGGACTGTGTCGTAGATCATTTCGCCGTTCTGATGGAGCCACGCACCAAGCGCCTTCAACCGTTCCATCTGCACCGGAGGAATCGTCCCATCGTCTTCCGGCCCAACGTCCAGCAGCAGGTTCCCGTTCTTACTCACGACGTCGACCAGCAGCGCAATCAGATCGGCGGGAGCAATGGTCTGCGCCTCGCCTTCGGCCCGGTTATAGCCAAACGACCGCCCCAGACCGCGGCACTCCTCCCACTTTATCTTGCTGATCTTGTCCAGCTTTTGATACTCCGGCGAAATAAAATCCGCATGCTTGATTCCGAATCGATCGTCCACCACTCCATCCGGCACAGCGTTGTAGTAATCCGCCTGCACCTGCATGGGCCGACCGGTCTTCGGCCAGTCGATGTCATTCCACAGGACCGACGGGTGATAACGGTCGATCAACTCATGAATTTGTGCAAAGGCGTAGTTCCCATAGGCCT
>JBOGMA010000398.1:0-4621 GCA_050746465.1 Acidobacteriaceae bacterium | reverse complement strand
TATCCGTGGAGCGTGAAGCAGCGCGTGTTATCCCGGGTGGGCCACTTATCGAATCTGGCGGCGGCGGAGTTTCTGGAGGGCGAGTACGACGGGGGCGCGGCATTCATTGTGCTGGCGCATCTTTCAGAAAGCAACAATCTTCCAGAGTTAGCACGGGTTACTGCCGAGAGGGCGCTGCGCAACCGCATGAGTCTGCTTGCCAACAAACTGCTGCTGGCTGTGCAAGACAGGCCGCTTGATTCCATCTGTTTGTAACGTGCTTCAGGCGTCCGTAAGTCGTGATGCTGGTTTATAGTAAAGGAACCTTCCCCATTTTCTGTTTTGGATGAAATCGGCTGGTTAAGCCCGTTTCGGTGATATGCTCCGAAACAGACGGGGAGCACAGGATGTACGAATGGCAATGTGCACCGACCAAGTCGTAGGCGATATTCTTTCGAGCTGGCGCTATGACATCTCCGGTATCTCACCGGAGTTGCGCACCGACTACGAAGAACACCTGAACACCTGCGCCTGCTGCCGGAAATGGCAGCGGATTCACCGTGCCATCGACGTGACGCTGATCACTCTGAGCAGCCTTTCAATTTTTATGTTTCTGCTGGCGCTGGCCGTCATTCACCACCTGCACCCCCTCCGAGACTGGGTTCTGGTGATGCATCTGGACGGCCGCAAAGTCGCGCTTACGTTACAGATGGGCGCCATGTTCGGGCTCCTGGTTTCGCTTGTTTCCTGGGTGCTGGTGGCCGTGGCCACCCCCGTTCCGGTGTACCTGGCGGATATCGCGCTGACGCAGGCGCGGGCACTGCAGAGCCATCTGCATAGCGGGACCGGGTCTTCGCCCAGAAACGCCGCCTAGGGGACTGACCGCCCAGGCATGCGTGCCATCGGCGCGGTTCTTCCAAATCACTACTCCGGCTGGAGTCGTATGTGTTCGGGGCGGACGCCGAGGCCCACTGCTCGAGCAAGCATGCGCTGGAACCCCGGCGCGTTCACCACAACACGCAACTGCCATGGCGGGCAGGCGGGTCCAGGGTTGCGAAAGATTGCCGCGATTCCCTTATGGGCAAACGTCTGGATACGCTGCGTGACGCGGGCGGGAAATTCACGCCTTTCCTGAACCCGGGCCAGCAGGTCTTCGGTCACAGTTCCTTCACGAAGCGGTCGCGCGAGCAGATTAGCGGCGGCAACTGCGTCCTGCACAGCCAGATTGATGCCGACTCCTCCGGCGGGCGACATGGCATGGGCCGCGTCGCCAATGCAGAGCAGACCCGGCCGATGCCACCGTTCCAGGCGATTGATCTGGACCGTCAGCAACTTGATCTGATCCCAATCCCTTAGCTCGCAACCCCGGTCCTCAAGGAAGGGTGCAATCAGGGCGATATTCCGGCGAAATTCTTCCAGGCCGTTTTGCTGAAGCTGCTCGAACGAGCCTTTCTGGATGATGAGGCCGGCCTGGAAGTAATCGCCGCGATTGATGAGGATGAGGACTTTTCCGTAATTCACGTTCCCGAGCGCGGATTCCGGATCGGATGCTTTGCGGCTGATGCGGAACCAGAGCACATCAAGGGGGACGCCAAGGTCGATTACCCGCATGTTTGCGGCCTTACGGGTAACGGAGTGGCGTCCATCGCAGCCAATCACGAGATCGGCGGTGAGCTGTGCCGGGCCGGAAGGGGTTTGGACGGCAACTCCGGTCACCCGTCCATTATTGGGAAGCAGGCCCGTGGCTTCATGCTCCATGCGCAGATCAAAACCAGGGAACCGGCGACCTCGCTCGGCGAGAAAGTTCAGCAAATCCCACTGCGGCATCAACGCGATGAATTTGCATTGCGTCGGCAGGTGGCGAAAATCAGCGACGGTAAAGGAGTAGTCCCCGAATCGCGCGCCGACGAGGGGCATTTCCTGGTGCGGCAGCTTCAGGAAGTCCCCAAGCAGGCCGAGCTCGTGGAAGAGCTGCAGCGTGGAGGGGTGGACGGTATCTCCACGGAAGTCGCGGAAGAAGTCTTTATGTCTTTCCAGCACAGTTACGCGGACGCCGGAGCGCGCGAGCAGATAGCCGGTCATAATTCCGGCGGGACCTCCGCCGACTACGCAGCAGGTGGTTTCAGGCATGGCGGCATAATACCTGAGGCAAAGGCGCCGCTTTGTAAAAGAGCGAACATGGCTGGCTCGACCCCTTCCGTTTCTCAGCGTGGCCGAAACCGTATAGACTCGAAGTTTCACGATGAATGACGAACTGCTCGCGCTGATCAGCCTCCAGGACACCGACCAGAACACAAAGGGACTCCGCGGCCAAATCGCCGCGTTCCCCGCCCGCCTTACCTCGCTCGAACAAAAGCTCGCGCAGCAGAAATTCAGCGTCGAAGCCGCCACAAAGGCACTCAAAGAGGAAGAAGCCAAGCGCCGTCGGCTGGAAAGCGACCTCAAGGACGTTCAGCAGAAAATCGCAAAATTTCGCGACCAGGCCTCCAGCGTGAAGACCAATGAGCAGTTTCATGCTCTCCAGCATGAAATCAGCTTCGCCGAATCTGAAATCAGCAAAATTGAAGACCGCGAGTTGGAGAGCCTGGAGCGCTCCGACCAGCTCACCTCACAACTTAAATCCGTGCAGCAGGAACTCGCCGATCAAGCCAAAGTTGTCGAGCTTGAAAAGAAAGCGGCCCAAAAGACCGCCAAGGACCAGCAAAAACACCTCGCCGAGCTGCTCGAAGACCGCGCCCGCTTGCGCAGCCAGGTTTCCGGATCACTCCTCACCGCGTATGACCGAATCTCCAGCTCGCGTGGTACTGCCCTCGCCCGCGTCGCGGACCAGACGTGCCTTGCCTGCCGCATGGCTCTTCGCCCGCAGTTGTGGAACCAGATCCGAAGCGGCGAGCTCACACCCTGCGAAAGCTGCGGTCGCCTGCTCTATTTTGACAATGAAACTCCGCCCAGCGCCGAGACCTAGGCTCTGAGCCCTGACTGCGCGTTCGCAATCGACTGCACCGACCCTGTCCCCCGCGTCGATCGCCCATGCATCGGCGCGCCCAAAGGCCGCAAATTCAGCGTGGGCTGCGCCAGCGGAATCTGGTGCATCGTCACAATCAACGCAACTGCCGGCGCATCTCCGGCGCATCGGTAGGAGTGCGGTGTGCTCGCGTCAAAGTAGACCGCATCGCCGCCCTCGACCACATTCGCTTTCTCGCCGTGGCGAATCTCCAGCTCCCCTTCCAGCACAAAGAGAAACTCATATCCCGCATGCACATGCGGCCGAATCTCTCCCCCGTCCTTCTGCGGAACAAACTCCGCATAGTAGGGATCCAAGTGGCGGTCGGGAACCATATACGCCAAGCTCTCGAAGAAATAGGTGGGATTTTCAACCCCGGATTGCGGGACGCGCACCCGCTCGCTCTTCCTGTGTACGCGGAACAGGGTGTGCGGCTCCGGCTCAAAAAAGTAGGACAGGTCCTTGTTGAAGACCATTGCAATGCGGGCCAGATTCCGAAGCGTCGGCACCACGCGTCCCGTCTCAAGCTGAGATAAAAAGCTCGCCGAGAGACCCGTATGTTTTCCCAATTCCACCAGGCCCATCGATCTCTTCAAGCGAAGACGCTTGATCCGCTCCCCAATGCGTCGCTCGGCAATGAACGCTTCGGCGGTGGAGGGATCCACGTGCTCGGTCCCGTCTTTCACCTTGGGGTACTGCTTGACCTCCGCTTTCTTTACGGGCATTGGTTACCTCGGGCCTTGCAGGTGGGTAGGATGCGGGATTTCATAGGTATGTTTCTCAACTCCGTCCAGAATACCCTGCTTGGCCCAGGTCCTGAGCCGGATGGAGGGCGAAAAACCTCCGCCCGTTAAGCCGAAGCTTTACCAACCCTCCTCCTCCATCCCTTACATCTTCTTGTGTTTCGCATGCATCGTTCTGTGCCACACAATCGTCTGGCTGATCTGCTGCCCATTGTCGGTGCCGGTTACATGCTCCGTCATGGTATTTCCGCCATCCGATTTCGTCACGGTAGAGTCCGCGGTCATGCCATTCGACGTTTTTTGATGAATGGTGAACTCGCCGTTGTTGCTCTCAAAGCTGGCCTGACCATTGCCTCCCGTGCGCTTCAAAACCTGCATGGATCCATCCTGGGGTCCCTTCCACGATTCGTGGACCGTTTTGCCGTTGGAGTCCGTCTCCGTCAGGTGCCACGCCAGCATCTGCGGAGTATCCTTGGTTATATACAGCGTCATTGATGTGGGCTTCGGTTGTGATCCGAAGTCGCTCTGGGCTGCGTCGTACTTCCACGTGCCCACTGAAGAACTGCTCTGGGCAAACGCGGAGGGGAGGGCAGCCGTTAACAAAAGGGCCGTAAATGCAAACAGCTTTTTCATTTTCCGATCTCCTTTTTCCTGGGTTCAACTGCCGCGCGCAAGTCTCGGAGTGGTTCGGGAGACGTGTCAAGTGGCGGGAGCCCTCCCGCGCCGTAACTCCCAGTCTGTTGTTGGCGTGCTCCTCGCACCTGCCTGCTGCCTGCTGCTCCCCGCCGCCCTGGGGTGCGGAATGGTTGCCTCGCCCCAACCTCCCAGCCTCAAGCTGCCGCAGCCGGTCGCCGATCTTACCGCCCAGCGTGTCGGCAATCAGGTCAACCTCCAC
>JBOGMA010000397.1:0-1868 GCA_050746465.1 Acidobacteriaceae bacterium | reverse complement strand
ATCCACAGCCCCATAAACTGCCCGAAGACATGACTCAGCGGAAGCGTGTGCAGAAACCGCAGCGGATGCACCCACCTCTCAAATTTCCTGTATTTTTCAATTTCGCGCTCAATCGGAGCCACGCTCGCCAGCACGTTGCGATGCGTATGCACCACGCCCTTCGGCTCCGCCGTTGTCCCCGATGTAAACAGAATCTGCACCGGGCTGTTCGCATTCACCGACGGATCCACCGGGGCCGGACTCGACACCCGAGGCAGCAGCGAAGCAAAATCCTCAAACGCCAGCTTCGCCGCCGGGCCTTCAATTTGCTTCAACAAATCCGCATCGCCCATCAGCAGCCGAGGCTTCGTTTCCGCAATCACCCGCTTCGCGAAATCCAGACTTCCAGCCGCATCCAGCGGGACGCTGATCACGCCGCGCACCATGCAGCCGAAAAATGCGCCTATCCACTCCGCGCCGTTCTGTCCCCAAATCACAATGCGCTCGCCCGCCGGGATCCCGCGCTGCATCACCAATCGAGCAACGCGATCTGACAATCCGGCCAGTTCCGCATAACTGGCAACAATCCGCCGGTTCCCACGATACGTCACAATCGCGGTGTCATTTCCAAATCTCCGAAAATCATCGACCAGAGTAGCCAGATGGGGCCGCATAAACCGTCATCCCCAGAGCAAAATCAGGCGCGCGCAAAGTCGATATAGCCGCGCTCCGGGTCCGTATGCACCAGTTGCACATTCATGCGGTCGCCCACGTCGGCCCCGTTCTTGCCCCGCACCAGCATTCCTTCCACATGCGGAGCCAGAGTCCGCACAAACGTCCCGTGCGGCGTCACTCCCGTCACAATCGCCGGGAACTTCTCGCCAATCCGCTTCCGCATCGCCACTGCTGCAATTCTCTTCCGCATCAGCCGCTCCAACTCGCGCTCCGCCGCGGCCTTCGTCGTGCAGTTCAGCGCAATTGCCGACAACTCCTCATCCGAATAAGGCGACTTCGCGCCCGCAATCATCGCCTTCAACAGCCGCTGGGTAACCAGGTCCGCGTATCTCCTATTGGGAGCCGTCGAGTGCGTGTAATCCTCCACCGCCAGCCCAAAGTGCCCCTGCGGAGGATCCCCCGCCCGTTCCAGCACATACTCGCCTGGCCCCAACAGCTTCACAATCGCCAGTGAAAGGTCCGCAAAATGGTCCGGGTCATCCTTCTTCCGCTGCAAAAGAAAATCATTCAGCGCCTTCGAGTCTGGCGTAGCCGGCAGCTTCCACCCCAACTCATCCGCCAGCACCACAATACGGTCCCACCGCTTCGGCGTCCGCACAATCCTCCGCATCGAAGATATTCCTTTTGCCTGCAACGTCCGAGCAACCACTCCGTTCGCCGCAATCATGAAGTCTTCAATCAGTTCCGTAGCCGCGTTCTTGTGCTGCGCTTCCAGGTCAATCGCCTTACCGGTCACAACCGCATACGTCTCTGCCGTCTCAATGTTCAGCGCGCCGTGTTTGAATCGCTCCGCTCGCAGCCGCTGCGCAATATCATCCTGCAGCTTAAGTTGCGCTTGCAGCGGATTGGATGCCGCGATTTTCGCCGGAGCCTCGCCCTTGCCCTCCAGCCATGCGCCCACGCCGTTATACGCAAGCTGCGCCTTGTTGTTTACCAGCGCCCGATAAATTCTGCTTGACGCCACGCAGCTATCCGTCGCGCACACGTCCTTGTCAAGGGTGAATTCGGTCACCACGCACAGCCGATCCTCGCCCTCCAGCAGGGAAGTCAGCCCCGTTGAAAGCTCCTCCGGCAGCATTGAAAAATTCCGCACGCCGGTATAGATGGTGACGGTCTCCACCGCCGCGTGCTTGTCAATTGCGGACCCCTTCGGC
>JBOGMA010000396.1:0-17110 GCA_050746465.1 Acidobacteriaceae bacterium | reverse complement strand
CAACAAGGCTGAAGGTGTTTTCAGAATTTCGCCCGGAAGCAAGCTCGCAAGTGTAAAATTGCTCCGCTCTCCAAAGAACTCCCCTGCCTCCCGCGCAAAGGATAAAAAATCCATGCCCTACCAAATTACGAAACCCGAAGTGGACGCGCTCGGAAAAGCGCTGGATGAATACTACGAAGAAGCCTGGCAGGAAGGAATAAAGGGTCTGTTTAACAACATGGCGCGGTCCAATATGGGCCTTGTGACCGGCTATCTCGATCAGGCACAGGACACCTACGCGTCCCTCAGGAAAAAGTCCAACGACAAATTCGGCATCACCTTCAGGCCCGCGCTGAAGCAGTTCGTAAGCGTCTATTTGGCTAATAAAAACGACGTCGCCTCGGCGCTGGTCTCCGTTGCCGAGTCGGCCCTGAAACAGCTTGCCAAACAAATCCCCGTGCCTCATTTGGGCTCGCTCGTGGCGCAGGGAATTTCGTTCGCCGCCGCCAAGGGCCAGGAAGAACTCCACAAGCGCAGCGTTGCCGAAGCCGACTCCCAGCTCAACGCCAAAACCAATGCGGAGGTCGGAAAATTCTTTACCAGCGATGCCGCGGCCGCCGACTTTATTCAGAAATCCATCGACCAGTACAAGCTCATTTGCAAATACATCCAGACCCTCCCGGCAACTCCGTCCTCGTTCGACGATACCGTTGCCTTCCCCGGAGCCGTATTCAAAGTGCAGGCAGCCTCGTCTTCTCTGAATGTCGCCCTGGTCTCTGTCCGTCAATACCTGGCGGGAATGCAGGAGCGTCTAGAGAAAATCCAGACCGTTTCCAAAGACTACATCGTCACCGTCCGCAAAGACATGCCCGCCGCCGTCGGAGCCGTCCTCCAGAGCGCATACACTGATGCCTATCGAAAGGGCGAGGGCGATATTGCCCAGAAGAAATATTCTGCGCCGCGTCAGCCGGTTTTCCTGAAGCCCACTCAGCCCGGCGGAGCCACGCAGCTTGCGGCTTACATGGCAAACGCCGTCGCACAGGGCTACTATGATGCCGGAAATCGCGGCCCCCAGATCGGGCTTCCGCGTGCATCGAGCGGCGCACCGCCGCCGCGCCCGGGGTTTCCACCCATGCCGCCCGTTCGGCGCTGAACCGGATTTTCGAGCCTTGCTTCACTCAACCCGGACGCCCACTCAATCTTTCGCGCCCAGCGTCGCAACGACTGCCGCACCATCCGGCGAACCCAGCCCGGTGCACGCGTCCCACCCCGGGGCCGCCTTGAATGCGCCATTGTTGCCGGATGTAATATCGCGAAACGCCCCAGGGTTCGCATACAGCGTCGGATTCACAAATCCCGCCGCGCTCCCGCGCTGCTGGTTCACCAGCGCTATTAATCCAGCCCACAGCGGAGCCACCGCGCTCGTTCCGCCCACCACTTCCTGCGAACCATCCACCAGGATGTTGTAGCCCGTCTCCGGCGATGCGTCTCCCGCCACGTCCGGAACACCGCGCCCGCCTCCCGAGCCGGAAGGTGCAGGCACCTCCGCCTTCGCCTGCCACGTCGGCCGCGCAAAATCCTTGCTCACGCCGCCGCCCGTCGCGCCACCGTCAGCGCCGTCATTCCAAACCGTCTCGCTGA
Source organism: Acidobacteriaceae bacterium (assembly GCA_050746465.1). Classification (GTDB taxonomy): domain Bacteria; phylum Acidobacteriota; class Terriglobia; order Terriglobales; family Acidobacteriaceae; genus Silvibacterium. The sequence continues at coordinate 15,490 of JBOGMA010000396.1, read as the reverse complement.
AGATGCTCATCCCGCTGACTTCCAACTTCGTCCCGCCGCAGCCCAGCACATGCGGACTCGACGCCGGAAAGTCCACATTCTCGCCGCTCTGTCCATCACTGGATCCGCTATCGCCTGACGCAACCGTAATCGTCACGCCCAGCGCCGCCGCTGACTGGCACGCGTCATCCAAAGCCGTCAACGAACCCTGCGCCCAACTCGCTTCCGGCCCGCCCCAGCTAATCGAAATCACCGACGGCGCGTGCGTTCTATCATGCACCGCCGTCGAGATCGCATCAATGAAACCCTGGTCCGTATTCGGAGCAAAGTACACCGCGATCTTCGCGCCCGGCGCAATCGCCCCCGCCACTTCAATGTCCAGCGCCACCTCCCCATCCGCGCTGTCCGGAGTCGTCGGCGCATTCGTCCCGCCATCCACCGATACCGAAACCACAGTAGGCGTCGAAAGATTCAGCCCCGCAAAATACGTCGAAAGATCAGTCGCCCGATACCCGCCGCCTAATTCAATAATCCCAATCGTCTCGCCCAACCCATCTACATCTGTCGGAAACCCGTACAACGCCGCCACCTGCACCGGAGAATAGCTCTCCGCCGTCGTCGCCGCCGTCTTGCTCAGGTATCGAAAGTGAGGCTTTGCCACGGTCCTTGCATCCAGACCGAGCACCGCCTCCACCACCCCCGCAGGTTCCTCGGGCATTGAAATCCGGCCGCTGAAACAATGAAACCGCCGCCCCTCCGACTCATAGTCGTGCAGTTCCACGCCGAACGCCTTCTCCAGATTCTCCGCCGTGCCCCGCACCACCAGCGTCCGCCGCGCAAGGCTCGACGCAGCCTCGTCCACACTCAATCCATGCTCGTGCGCGAATCTCCGCAACCGCTCAAAATCGGCCGGATCCGCTCCATATTTTTCCTGAAATTCCTCGCGTGAAAGCGTCCGCCCCTGTAGCTCCGCCAAATCCAGAGGGGTCTTCCGCCGCACAATCAGCGACACACTCAGCACTTGCGCGGGCGATGTCCGCCCCGCCTCTTTCGCATTCCGCGGAGCCGCGCGTTCGCTGCGCGGCAGAGCAATTCTCCTGGGGGATTGAGCCATTGCCTCACCTCACCAGCTAACTTCGATGCAGCTAAATTTGACCTGGAGAAAGAAAGAATCAAAATCCGCTCAGCGGAGACGAATGCGGCGGGCGTTGAAGGTTACCTCTTGAGAGACGGGCGAAAATGCTATGTCTACACCACCTCGTGGTGAAACAGATCATCATCTTCTTTGCACGGCTCGCAGAGGCACTCAACGGCGCAGCCAATCAGCACCGCAACCGCCAGCGTTATGAGAATCGCCGGCAAGAAGCCGCTGAGGTTTGATAAATGAACCAAAATTTCGTGCACGCTCGGGGCCCACATTTTTTCACTCCCGTCACAAAAGAAAGACGCAATACTTGGTAAGAAGACGCAAGCTTCAATCAGGGTTTTCCAGGAAAATGGCTTGTGGCTCACAATAGTTCAACTGGCGGGGGGAAAACAAGTTCCCTATCAGACAACCATTCGCGCATCGAATTTGATTTCCCTGATAATAAAGAAGTAACCAACATCGCTCCTCTGTTCTTCCATGTCCGTCCTTTCCGCTCCAGTCCCGAAATCCTCCCGCTACCGTGGCCGTTTGGCGCCCTCGCCCACCGGCCTGCTGCATCTCGGCCACGCGGCCACGTTCCTCACTGCGTCCAGCCGGGCCCGTTCCGGAACACTCATCCTCCGCAACGACGACCTTGACCAGCAACGTTCCCGGCCTGACTTCTACACCGCCATATTCGAAGACCTCTCCTGGCTCGGCATCCGCTGGCAGGAGGGGCCGGACCTCGGCGGACCTTACGCACCCTATTCGCAAAGCGAGCGTCACCCTCTCTATCTCGCCGCCTGGCGCAAACTAAGGGACTCCGGCTTCCTCTACCCCTGCAAATGTTCGCGCCGCGAACTTGCCGTGGCCCCAAGCGCGCCGCATGAAACCGACGACGAGCCCAACTACCCCGGAACCTGCCGACCCGTAGGCAGACAGCCGCTGCCCGAATCCCCCTCCGGCCACAACTGGCGGTTCCGCGTTCCCGATGGCGAACCCATCACCATTCACGACCATCACTTCGGTCCGCGGCAATTCCTCGCCGGAACCGACTTCGGAGACTTCCTCGTCTGGCGTCGCGACGACGTACCTTCGTATCAACTCGCCTGTGTCGTGGATGATGCCGCCATGCGCATCACCGAAGTCGTCCGCGGAGCCGACCTCCTCAAATCCACCGCCCGCCAGCTATTGCTCTACCGCGCTCTCGGCCTGGAGCCGCCGCACTGGTATCACTGCCCTCTCGTCACCGATGACAACGGCCAACGCCTCGCCAAGCGCTACGATGCATTATCAATCCGCGCTCTCCGCGAGCAGGGCAACAGCGCAGCCGACCTCATCGCCCTCTGCAACATCGCTCAAAGCTGAATTGCGGCGCAGAGTGAATTCCTGCCTGCTGAACGCGGAAGACGGTATGAACGGTATGCACTTGAGATGCACTAACATCTACTCATGGCAAAGGCATTCAAAGTTGGAGATCACGTAACCTGGAATTCCGAAGCTGGTTGGGTCAGCGGCCATATCATGCGGGTGCATACTGCGGACGTGAACTACAAGGGCTACATCCATCACGCGAGCAAGGATGATCCGCAATATGAAATCAAGAGCGATAAAACGGACCACATCGCCATGCACAAAGGCAAAGCATTGCAGCTTATGGATTGAACGTGGATTTTTCCACGGGGTCCTCAATGGACAAAAACGAGTGGAGGACCAATTTTGCCCGCAATTGACATTCGCGCGCAGGATTCCGGGCACCGCCTTGGCCGTGGCATCGCGCTAATCGTTATCGGCTTCTTCTGGGCCGCCGCGATGGGCGCTGTCATCAAGTCCCTTCATGATGTTTCCCCGTTGCTCACACTGTTTTTCCAGTACGCGATTGCCTTTGTTTGCTTCGTTCCATCCGGCCTGCGAATGGGGCCCGCGGCCCTGCATACCCGGCATGCGGGGCTCCAGATATTCCGCAGCCTCGCCGGCTCCGCCTGCCAGCTCCTGTTCTTTTTTTCACTCAGTACCTTGCCCCTGCTCGATGCTTCATTGCTCTCCAATTCCGCCCCGCTCTTTATCCCCCTGGTGGTGTGGCTCTGGTTCCGCAAGCCTGTCAGTCGCGCTGTCGCTGTCAGTCTCCTCATCGGACTAGCGGGCATCATCCTCACCATCCATCCGGGCCTGCAACTCGTTCGGAATCCTGCCGCACTGCTCGCTCTCGCCTCCGGCATTCTCTCCGCGATTGCGCTTGTCGCCACCAATCGCCTGGCGGAAACTGACCCGCCCTCGCGCACTCTTCTCTGGAACTTCGGCGTATCCGCGATCCTTCTCATCCCGGTTGCCGTTGCCGTCTGGAAGCCGCCCTCGGCGCGCGTCTGGCTCCTACTCGTCTCTGTCGGAGTGCTCTATGCGCTCACTCAGTGGTTCATCATCATCGCCTATCGCTATGCAAGCGCCGCCGAGCTCTCGCCCTTCAATTACTCCGTGGTCATCTTTTCTGGAGTTCTTGGCTGGATCTTCTTCGCCAATGTGCCCGGCATCAGCGCACTCGCCGGAACTTTTCTCATCTGCGCCGGAGGCATCCTAAGCATCCATACCGGCCACGTGGAAGGCAAAGGCGCCTGGTTCGGCGTTGGACACTGGCACTGGCACTGGAAGCTCGCTCCCCGCATCGGTGCGGCTCCTCCAATCCGTCTGCCCGAAGCGAAGTGAAACTGGACTCAAGCCGAAAACGGATTCCTCCAAATGCACGAACTCCCCAGAGCGATTATGCGCACGTAAGCCAACCGAAGGTTTTTCCTGAACGCCGATCGCTGAACGCCGAACGCTGGCTCCTACGCCTGCGACTCCACCGCTACTGTTTCCTCTTGATTCTGGACGCCGCCCCGAACTTTGGACAAACTAACCAGCGCCACAGAGGCAAGAATCGCCACCATCCCCACCATCTCGGTTGGCTCCAGCTTCTCTCCCAGGAACACCACGCCAAGCAGCACGGCCAGCATCGGATTGACATACGCATACGTCGAGACCTTTGAAACCGGCACATGCGAAATCAGCCAGATATACGACGTAAAACCCAGCAGCGACCCGAAAAGAATCATGAACGCGATGCAGGAGACGCTGCGCCAGTTCCACACCGCATGAGGCCACCGCCAGAAAACCGTGGCCCAAAGAACGTTCGCTAATCCCGCCGCAGACATCTCCCATCCTGCCGCCACCAGCGGATCAACGGCAAGATTCATCCTCCTCGAAAGCACCGACCCATAGGCCCACGAGAACGCACCTGCCAGAATCGCCGCAATGGCTACCGCCTGCATCGGATGCCCGCTTAAACCTACGCGCAGACTCGGCCACAGCAGCGCGATCATGGCGCAGAAACCCAGTCCCAGTCCAACATAACCCTGCTTGCGCAGCCGGTCGCCTCGCAAAGACATCAGTTCAATCACCGCCACATACAACGGCACCACTGCCACAATCAGCGCGGCCAGCCCGCTCGGCAGATACTCCTCGCTCCACGCCAACCCAATGTTCCCGCCAAACAAAAGCAGAACCCCAAGCAGCACCAGCCGGCCCATCACCGGGCGTGCAAACCAGATGCGCTTCCTCAACAGAATGCAGAATCCCAGCATCAAGCCGCCCGCGCACAGCATCCGAACCCCGGCAAACACCGTGGCCGGCAGCATCTCCACGCCAATGCGCATGACCGTATAGGTCGCGCTCCAGCAGAAATAGACCCCGCAGAACGCAAGAACAATCAGAAGCTTCGATGGCGCACGGCGCGAATAACTCATCGGAGGGATGCTTCTATCCTACCGTGGACTGAAAGGACAGCTAAGAAGCGGGAAGCTAACAAACGGCGCCAAGAAAGAAACACAGCCACCCGCTTCACCATCCACCCGCTTCTCAGTCGCTCTTCGTGCTATCCTCAAAGCGGATGCACTCCGCCTTCGCCAATTCGCCACATAGCTGGAACCGGGCGTACGCGCGCGCCATTGCGCCGCGCAGGCATCTCCGCGTGCTTCCTACTCGCACGCGACCTAGTCTCTTCGGCAGCGATTAGTCACCGCTGCCCTCCGCGCGCCCACTTGACGCCTCCCAAACGTCAACCTTCCGGCGCACGGTGACCGAAGAGGACTTCTCTCGCCCCCGTCTCACTCGAACGACGACCCAGGTCCCCAACCTAAGGAGAGAATTATGAGCAGCACCGCGACTACGATTTCGCAACCTGAAGCACGCGCCCAATACGGCCCGAAGCTCCGCACCACCCTTCCCGGCCCAAATGCCCGCCGCATCGTTGAAGCCGACGACCGCATCATTTCGCCCAGCTACACCCGTTCTTATCCAATGGTCGCCAGGCGCGGCCGCGGCATTCGCGTGGAAGACGTAGACGGCAACGAATTTCTCGACTTTGCCGCCGGAATCGCCGTCGTCTCCACCGGCCATTGCCATCCCGAAGTCGTGAAAGCCATCCAGGACCAGGCCGCCGAGCTAATCCACATGTCCGGCACCGATTTCTACTATGAGTCGCTCGTCACCCTCTCCGAGCGTCTTTCGAAAATCGCTCCCATGCCCGGCCCGCACCGCTTCTACTACGGCAACTCAGGAGCCGAAGCCATCGAGTGCGCCCTGAAAATCGCCCGCTACCACACAGGCCGCCAGAACATCATCGCTTTCTACGGGGCATTCCACGGACGCACCATGGGCGCGCTTTCGCTCACCGCATCCAAGCCGCAGCAGCGCCGCCGCTTCTCGCCGCTCGTCCCCGGAGTTACCCACGTTCCTTACCCATATGCCTATCGCGCAAACAACAGCGGCATGGATGAGGAAGCGTACGCTCTTAACTGCGCCCGCTTCATTGAAGAGAAGGTCTTCAACACCACCGTTCCTCCGGAAGAAGTCGCCGCTATTTTTGTGGAACCGATTCAGGGCGAGGGCGGCTACGTCGTTGCACCCACCGTCTTCCTGCAGGAACTCCGACGCATCTGCGACCGCCACGGCATCCTGCTCGTCGCCGACGAAGTCCAGTCCGGCGCCGGACGTACCGGCAAGTGGTGGGCCATTGAGCACAGCGGAGTCGAGCCCGACATCGTCTGCATGGCCAAGGGCATCGCTTCCGGAATGCCCCTCGGCATCTGCATGACGCGCGCCGAAGTTATGGACTGGAAACCCGGTTCGCACGCCTCCACTTTCGGCGGAAACCCGGTCGCCATCGCCGCCTCGCTCGCAACGCTGGACATTATCGAACGTGAAGCCATGGCCAACGCCGCCAGCCTCGGCGGCAAGATGCTCGACCGACTCCGCACCTGGACCCAGAAGCACCCCATCGTCGGCGATGTGCGCGGGCGCGGCCTCATGATCGGCATTGAAATCGTTGAAGACCAGCAGTCGCGCAAACCCTCCGGGTCCTGGCGCGACCACATCGTCGAGCTGGCCTTCGAGCGCGGCCTCCTCATCCTGGGGTGCGGAGCCAACTCCATCCGCCTCGCCCCGCCGCTCATCCTGAATGAGCACGAAGCGGAAATCGCCCTCGATATTTTCGAAGTCTGCATCGCGCAAGTCGAGAGCGAGCGCCCAACCAAAAGGTAAACCCCAGCCGGTTGGCGCATAAAGCAAACGGGCGCTTGGGAATTCCCAATCGCCCGATTCTTTTTGGCAGATAGGTCCTCAGAACAGGTCCGTGAACGGTGTGTCAGGGGTAATCCGCTTCGCGGAGAGCGTGCCAGTGAACCATGTATAGATGTTTCCGGAAGTATCGTATGCCTTCAGGGTGAATCTCCCGGCATAGGAGTTGCCGTTCGGGCTCAGCGTGATCCATTCGAGAATCTGTACGCCTTCCTGGGGCGCTCCAATCGTGCTTGGCGGCGCCTTCGGGTCAAATTGGTTCCCCTGCCAGGGAATATGGTTAAGCATATAGGTGCGCGTTCCGGTGCGTTTCCAGACGCCGAGGCAGAAGTTGCCGTCCTGTGCCGAGCGTGCGGAATTCATAATTTCCGTTCCGTCGGGGTGCCACACTACCACGGAATTGTCGATCACCGCCCCCGGCGAGGGGATGTCTTCTCCATCCTGGGTATGTGCCGTGAACTTCACGTGCCACATTCCTACGATCGAGGGTTCGTTTTGGTTCTCCTCATCAAATGCTGCCGTTACGAGCTGCGGCAGCGGCGCGCCCATCTCGGGCTGCCAGCCTGAAGGCTTGATGGGCCCGTTCGGTAAGCCACACTGCGCCTGGGCTACAGACGCGAGAACACAGGCAAGGCCCACTGCAGCGATGCACGGCACGAATCTTCCAAATTTCCTCTTCATTGTTTCCTCCTCGGCCATGGATCGGCCCGTTGATGAACGAGGAGACCGCGGCTCAGCCTTCAAACGCAATGAAGGGAAGGTAAAGCCGGGGGTAAAGATTTGGTGAAGCGCTAAGTTCTTTCCAACCGTGTACTTCCCTGATACAAGTAGTTCATCGTTTTCGTGGGAGGCCTCACGCCCGTGCCTGAAACAGGCTCCATTTACGAGTTCCTCGGCTTCCGCCTTGACTGTGGACGATTTGAACTTCTGCGCAACGGGCAGCCACTCCGGGTCGAACGCAAGCCGATGGAGTTGCTGATCCTTCTGGTCTCCCGCGAGCGACAACTGGTGACCCGAGTGGAGATCGTCGAGCGGCTGTGGTCGAGCGATGTCTTCGTAGATACCGAGCACGGCATCAATACCGCGATTCGCAAGCTCCGCTACTCTCTACGCGACTCTCCTGACAGTCCCCGCTTCATCGAGACCGTTACCGGAAGAGGGTATCGGTTCATTGCCCCAGTTTCGGTGATTTCGGAAGTCGCACCCGACCCGGCCGTGGCCCCGGCCTCGGTTCTAAAGTGGAAGGCTCTCGGCTGGTATATCGGAGCGGCTGCTTGCCTCGGCCTCGCATTCGGGGGAATTGCCCTGTATCGATCGCGGCAACATCCGCCGGAGGTCCAATACACGAAGTTGACGGATTTCACGGATTCGGCGGTTGCTCCGGCTTTATCACCGGATGGACGGCTGGTCGCATTTATCCGCGGAGGCGAGGCTTTCCTGTCGCCTGACCAAATCTATGTGAAGATGCTGCCAGACGGAGAGGCCAGGCGGGTGACGGACGACGACCGACCGAAATACGCCCTGACTTTCTCGCCGGATTCGACTGAGATCGCGTACACGGTGCTGGAAGGCTCACGGTTTTCCACCTACGAAGTCTCGACTTTAGGTGGCGAGCCGCATCTTCTGCTTCAGAATGCCGCGGGGCTGGTGTGGCTGGATCGTGAGCGCGTGCTCTATTCCCGCGTGCGACCTGGAGAGGCAATTCATTTGGGAGTGGTGACCTCTGCCCTCACGGGTGCCGGTCTGCGCGAAGTTTATTTCCCCCAGCACGAGCGGGGCATGGCGCACAAATCTTATCCATCTCCTGATCGACGATGGGCACTCGTGGTCGAGATGAACGGGAACGGAGATTGGGCGCCGTGCCGGCTGGTTGCTCTTGACGGCCAGGGTCCGTCCAGGATCGTCGGACCGACAGGTGCGTGCACTTCCGCTGGTTGGTCTCCCGATGGCCGGCGGATGTATTTCACGGCTGCCGTAAATGGGCAGTCTCATATATGGCGGCAGCGGTATCCGGATGGTAAGCCGGAGCAAATCACTTTCGGGCCCACGGAAGAGGATGGAATAGCAGTGGAGCCGCATGGCCGAGCGGTGATCACCTCGGTCGGCGTACACGAGAGCGCTATCTGGATGCACGATGGAAACGGCGAGCGGCCACTCTCCTCAGAAGGAGAGATTGCCTGGTGGTTATCTCCTCCGGTTTTCAGCCCCGATGGCGCCATAATCTACTATCTCCTGCGGAGTGGGGACGGCTCCGGCACGGTGCTATGGCGCACGGTGGTGAGCTCGGATGCAAGCGAGCCGGTATTTCCTGGAATCGACATGACTGCTTTCGATCTGTCTCCGGATGGAAAACAAGTCGTCTACACCACGGCTGCTCCGGGAGGCACAACGCAGTTGTGGCAGGCAGCATTGGACCGAAGCTCACCGGCAACGAAACTCGCCGTTCCCGATGTTCGGTCGCCGCACTTTGGTGTGAACGGGCAGATTCTTTTCACGCACGCCGAGGGCAATCTGAATTACCTGGAGCGGGTCGACCGGGATGGTACTCACCGCTCCAAAGTATTTCCGTATCCCATCCTGGAATTCCAGGGGGTATCGCCAAGCCGCCGCTGGATTGTAGCCAGCGCTCCGAGAAGCTCGGAAGGAAATCATGCCGAAATCATGGCCATCCCTCTCGACGGCGGCCCGCCCCTGCGCATCTGCGCCGACTATTGCAAGCCGAAATGGTCGACGGACGGAGATTTTCTCTTCGTCTCGGTGGAGGAGCCGTCACGCAGCGGCCCCGGACGAAGTTTGGCGATCCCGCTCGGTCCCGGCGAGAGCTTTCCGCGTCTCCCGGCGGAAGGAATTGCTCCACTGGCCGAAGCCAGTGTGGTTCATGGAGCCGAGTCTGTCGGACGTGCGGAAGTAATCCCCGGCAAGGACCCCGCCCACTATGCCTGGGTAAACACGACCGTCCACAGGAACCTGTATAAGATTTCGCTGCCCTGATCCGCCCGGCGGGACTCACAAGCTTTCAGCACACTCGGCAATGTCATACCGCGTGTTATCCGCCATCACGCGTGAAATTTCGCCAACGGTCCCAATCCGCCCACGAGCGCCGGCACGAGTGCAGTTCAGCGCGGCGGCGGCGCACGCATAATCAAGCTGGAGCTCGATGGGCCAGCCCTGCAGATGTCCGTAGGCAAAGCCGGCATGGAAAAGGTCTCCGGCCCCGGTTGTATCGACGGTAGAGACCCGGTAGGCGTGCCTCTGAATTGACCGCTCCCCATCCCAGGTCAGCACGCCTCCCAAACCCAGCGTGACGCCGGCAAGTCTGCAATGAAACTGCTCATGGATCATCGTCAGAGCCTTCCTCAGGTCCGGCTCTCCGGTAAGCGCCAGGGGAAATTCACGACTGGCAAAGGCATAGTCCACCAGCGGCAGCAGCTCGTCGATGCCCGGCCGCAGAACATCGAGATCGGCAACGACCGGGATGCCCTCCTCGCGAGCCCAGGTTGCGGCGGCAATGGCCGCCGTGGTGTGATATCCATCCACCAGCAAGGCCCGTGCGGAGATGATCCATTCGCGTTGAAGGTCCTCCGGCTGCAGGGTGAGCCGAGGATCGCGGTGGCACAAGACGGTTCGCTCCCCCGCGCCATCAACAAGAATGATGGACTGCGGGCTGGATGCGTCTTCCACCGTAACGATGTGGGTCTCGACTCCGACGTCATCAAAGGCGGCGCGGTGGAGACGCGCCGCGTAATCAAGGCCCAGGCGTCCGACATACCGCGTTCGCAACCCCCATCGGCGGCAGGCGATCACGGCGGTTGAAACTTCGCCGCCCAGCAGAATGCTGCTCTCGCTGTATTCGGTCTTGGAGCCGAGAGTGGGGAATGTCGTCAGCGGGATCACGGTGTCGGTTGCATTCAGCCCCACACCCACCAGGTCGACTTTGGCTCCGGAAAGCTGCGCGTTCATCATGTTCCATGTTAATTGCCGGGTCCCAATCCCTGCGCGGCCTCACGCGCGAATATCACTTCTTTACCATGCCGATTGTCACCAGCCATCGATCCACCAGTCTCGGCCAGTTCGTAATCGGAAAGTTCGTTTTCCGCAGCCCAAAGGCGTGCCCGCCGTGCGCGTACAAGTGCATCTCCACCGGAACTCCAGCCTTGCGCAGCGCAATGTAGTAGACCAAGGAGTCGTTCACGTTGTCCACATGATCGTCCTCCGCCTGTAGCAGGAAGGTGGGCGGCGTCTCGCGCGTCACCGGAACCTGCGGGTTCAACTCGAACTTCGTATCGTCAATCCACAGATGCCCCGGATAAAGCGCCACCGCAAAATCCGGCCTGCAACTCAGCTTGTCCGCCGCATCCACCGGCTGATATATCCGCTTGGCAAAATGCGTGCTGATTTCCGCCACCAGACTCCCGCCCGCCGAAAACCCCAGCACGCCTATCTTGTGCGGATCAATGTGCCACTCCGCTGCATGCAAACGCAACAGCCCCATCGTCCGCTGCGCGTCATCCAGCGCCATCTTCGATGACGGGTACGCCCCCATGTACGGAGGCACCCACGGAGTTGCCGGCACGCGATACTTCAGCAGCACGCAGGTGATTTCCTTCGCCGTCAGCCAGTCGCAGACCTCCGTCCCTTCCAGATCGATGGCCAGTTCCTGATAACCTCCACCGGGATACACCACCACTGCCACGCCGGTATTTTTGCCAGTCGGCGAATACAACGTCATCGTAGGTCGCGACACATTGCTGATACCCAGCACTTGCTTTCCGGCAATCAGGTGTTTTCTACCCGACCACTCCGCGTACTCCGGCCCCGGAACAGGCTGCTGGTCGGGAGCCGCTCCCGGCCAAATCTGCACCTGCTTATGACCAGCCGAAGGCTGCCAAACAAATTTCTGCGCACTCGCGACACCGCATGCAAGCGCAACACTAAGAGCAAAGATGAATGGCTTCATCGCCATGAGTGTATGCCAATAGCGATGCTTTCCTTCTACAATGTCGCAAGAATGATGCGCACAATTCTCGCTGCTCTCTGCATCCTGCATACTGCCTCCGGCGCCATCGCGCAATCCACCGTAACGGTGCAGGTCAATCTGAAGCAAGATCAAGGCGCGTTCTCGCCCGTCTATAGCTGGTTCGGGTACGACGAGTCGGACAACACCATGACCCCGAACGGTCAGGCTTTGCTGCGCAAACTCCACGACCTCACGCCCGCACCGGTTCACATCCGCGCGCATTTCCTGCTGACCAACGGTGAGGGCAATCCCGGCTTGAAGTGGGGATACACGAACGTCTATAGCGAAGACGCCAGTGGAAACCCGGTCTATAACTGGACCAGGCTCGACCGCATCTTTGACGCATGGGTCCATGCCGGGGTGCATCCATTCGTCGAGCTCGGATTCATGCCGAAGGCGCTATCCAGCCACCCCGATCCCTACCACATTCCTTGGCCCGGCAAACCGGGTGAAACCGAGGGGTGGTCATATCCGCCGAACAATTACAAAAAGTGGCAGGACCTGATTTACCACGTCGCCACACACCTGGCCGCGCGCTACGGCATGGCTGAAGTATCAACCTGGTATTGGGAGATCTGGAACGAGCCCGATATCTTCTACTGGCGCGGAACCCAGCAGCAGTACGACCAACTCTACGACTATGCCGCGGCGGGCCTGCGCGCGGCGGTTCCCAATGCGCGCGTCGGCGGTCCCGCAACCACTGGTCCCAGGCCCGGCAGCAAAAGCGCTGCGTTTCTCCAAGCGTTTCTGCGCCACTGCGCGCAGGACCGCAGCAGCGCAACGGGCGGACCCATCCCGCTTAGCTTCATCTCTTTTCATGCCAAAGGCAGCCCTCATTTCGTAGACGGGCAGGTGCAGATGGGCCTCAAGCAGGAACTTGAAAACGCCGCCACTGGCTTCGCCATTATCCATGCGTCGCCCAAATTCAGCCACCTGCCCATCATTGTCAGCGAGGCAGATCCGGAAGGTTGCGGAGCCTGCTCGCCGCCTCAGCATCCTGAAGACGCCTACCGCGACGGAACGCTCTACCCCGCCTACACTGCCGCTGCGATGAAGGGGCTAACCGACCTCGCCCAGCGCGAGCAGGTCCATCTCATCGGCTTCGTGACTTGGGCATTCGAGTTTGAAGACCAGCCGTACTTCTCCAGCCATCGCGCGCTGTCCACCAATGGCATCGACAAGCCCGAATTGAATTTCTTTCGCATGGCCGGACTACTCGGCGGCAATCGCGCAGAAGCAACCAGCGCCGCCTCGATCCCCGCGCAAGCCATCGTGAAATCAGGCGTGCGCGAACATGCTGAAGTCGATGCCATCGCCACGCACGCGTCAAACTCCGCGGCAGTGCTTGTCTGGAACTATCAGGACAACGCCGTTCCCGGGCCTGGTTCTAACGTCAAAGTTTCGATCTCCGGAATTCCCAGCTCCGTCCACCGCGTCCTCGTCGAGCAGTTTCGAATCGACAAGCATCACAGCAATGCCTTCACGGCGTGGCAGGCGATGGGATCGCCGCAGCATCCCGACGCGGAGCAATTTGCGAAGCTCAAGGCCGCGGGCCAACTGCAGCAGAAGGACTCGCCAACATGGGGTAAGGCAAGTGATGGCCGGGTCAATCTCCAGCTTGATCTCCCGCGCGAAAGCCTCGCGCTGCTTCGGCTCTCGTGGACTTCCTCGCGAAACTAGCTCAGCTATCCGGCTCTATGACTGGTACTGCTCATCGCTGACCTTCTCCAACCAGTCAACGGCGTTGCCGTCAAGGCGTTCCTGAATCGCGATGTGGCTCATGGCCGTGGTGGGCGCCGCGCCGTGCCAGTGTTTCTCTCCGGGCGCGAACCAGACCACATCGCCGGGGCGAATCTCCTCAACGGGGCTGCCCCAGCGTTGCACGCGTCCGAAGCCGGCGGTGACGATCAGGGTCTGGCCCAGGGGATGCGTATGCCAGGCCGTCCGCGTGCCCGGCTCGAAGGTCACGATCGCCCCCGCCGCCCGCGCCGGATCGGGTGCCTGAAACAGGGGATCGATCCGCACGGTTCCGGTGAACCACTCTGCCGGCCCCTTGACGGATGATTGCGCTCCAGCTCGTTTTATCTCCATACGAAACACCTTCCTTGAGGGGACTACCGATTCACCAGCGATTTCATGTACTCCGGATACCGCTCACCCCGCACCTCAACTCCTGAAATCGCGCTCTCAATCTCCCGCAAGTCTTCCGCAGATAACTCCACATCCGCCGCACCAAGATTCTCTTCCAGGCGATACAATTTCGTCGTCCCCGGAATCGGCACAATCCACGGCTTCTGCGCCAGCAGCCACGCCAGCGCAATCTGTGCCCGCGTCGCCTTCTTTTTCGCCGCAACCTTGCCGAGCACCTCCACCAGGGTAAGGTTCGCCCTGCGATTCTCATCATTGAAGCGGGGAAGCACGCTGCGAAAGTCCGTGCTGTCAAACTCCGTCTTCTCGTTGATTGCTCCTGTCAAAAATCCTCTGCCCAGCGGACTAAACGGCACAAACCCAATTCCCAGCTCCTCCAGCAGCGGCAATATTTCCTGTTCCGGTTCCCGCCACCACAGCGAATACTCGCTCTGCAGCGCGGTCACCGGCTGCACCGCATGGGCCTTGCGAATCGTCTGCACCCCGGCTTCCGACAGCCCGAAATGACGGACCTTGCCCGCCTCAATCAACTCCTTGACCGTGCCCGCCACATCTTCAATCGGGACGTGCGGGTCTACCCGATGCTGGTAAAGCAAATCAATCGTGTCCGTCTTCAGCCGCTTCAGCGAACCATCCGCCGCCTGCCTAATCCGTTCCGGCCGGCTGTCCACTCCGTTCCGCGCCACTCCGTCCGTGAAGCCGAACTTCGTCGCAATCACCACCTGGTCGCGGACCGGGGCCAGCGCCTCGCCCACTAATTCTTCATTCGCAAACGGCCCATAGGCTTCAGCAGTGTCGAAAAATGTGACCCCGCGCTCCACCGCCGAGCGAATCAGTCGAATCGCGTCCTGCTTGTCGATTGCGGGCCCCAGGCCAAAGCTCAGCCCCATGCACCCCAGCCCAATCGCCGAAACTTCCAGCCCTCTTCCCAGTTTCCGCTTCTGCATCTTGCTCTCCCCCTCGCACACGGGCCACGCCTCACTCCGCGGAAGTGGCCCCCCCAAACATCTACATATTAATGGTACGTGGCTTGCCTGCTGCTATCGCTCATGCGACGATTTTTGCCTTTTCAAATACATTCCCATGGCCAGAAATGCCGCTGAAATCAGAACTTCCAGCAGCCCCTCAACTGGCGAGCCGTAATGCAGGCTCAGCGCCGCATCAAAAAACCACGCTGCTGCGCCAACAAACCATATCCAATAAAAATTCCGCTTCACTACTAATGTGATGCCGGACGTTCTCCCTCAGGTTCAGCGCCAACCCGCGGCGCAAAATTTCGTTTGCCAATTTTCCAAAATTCAGTATCGTTAAAGGTTAACCCGGAACAATTTCGCGAGCCGCCGAATATTCCGGGAACCGGGCACTCAACCCCTCAAGAGGGCGAACTAGTCCCGCAACCTTTCATTCCCCAAGCTTCGCCTGTCTTCATATATGGGTTCCTATCGTAGTTCCGCTCGCCGGATCATTCTGCTCCTTTTGCTCGCTCTGGTCCGCTGGCCTATCTGCGCCACTGCTCAGCCCCCGGCGCACGAAAACGTGATCCGCGGCCAGATCATCGATCCCTCCAGCGCTCTTGTTCCCGCGGCAAGCGTCACGCTGCGCCTCGGCAA
>JBOGMA010000395.1:0-5537 GCA_050746465.1 Acidobacteriaceae bacterium | reverse complement strand
AAGGGCATTGAGGACTACAAACGGAACAGCGGCCGCTTCCTCATCGACACCGCCGAGACCGCCGCTGAGAGGCTCATCGCCTACCTCAAAGCTTTCCCCGGCCTCGAAACCATCGAGCCCGCCGGCTCCCTCCGCCGAGGACGCGAAACCTGCGGCGACCTCGACATCCTCGTCACCGGCCCCGCCTGCGCCGAGGACAAGGTCGCTTCCGCCGTCGAGTACACCGCCGCCTACCCGCCCATCGTGGACCTCATCGCCAAGGGCCAGAACAAGGTCAGCTTCCACCTCCGCAACGGCCTTCAGGTCGATGTTCGCCTCCTGCCCCAGACCTCTTACGGAGCCGCGCTCCAGTACTTCACCGGTTCCAAGGCCCACAACGTAACCATCCGCCAGCGCGCCCTCAAGCGCGGCTACACGCTCAACGAATACTCCCTCGCCCGCCTCGACGACGGCTCCGTAGTAGCCGGAGCCACCGAGCACGACATCTACCAGGCCCTCGGCCTCCAATGGATTCCGCCCGAACTCCGCGAGAACTACGGCGAAATCGAAGCCGCCGAAGCCGGGGCCCCCGCGGACGGGTCTTCGTCCGTGGGGCAGGAAGCCGGAACATTACCCACTCTCATCGACCAATCCGATATCCGCGGCGACGTCCACATGCACACCACCGCGACCGACGGCCGCAACTCCATCCACGAAATGGCCGAAGCCGCCACCGCCCGAGGCTATGAGTACATCGCCATCACCGACCACTCCAAGAACCTGGCCATGACCAACGGCCTCGACGACGAGCGCGCTCTCGCCCACATCCAGCGCATCCGCGAAGTTGAGCAGGAGATGGACGGCCGCATCCGCATCTTCACCGGCATCGAGGTCGATATCCTCGGCGACGGAGCCCTCGACCTCTCCGACGAGGTCCTCGCCCAGATGGACGTAGTCATCGCGAGCGTCCATTCGCTCTTCAACCAGCCGGAAACCGAAATGACCGCCCGCGTTCTGCGCGCTATCGAGAACCCCAACGTCCGCATCCTCGGCCATCCGACGGGCCGCCTGCTGCTCCGCCGCGAAGCCTTCCAGATCAACTTGCCCGCTGTGCTCCGCCGCGCCGCTGAGCTGGGCGTAGCCGTCGAGCACAACGCCTACCCTGACCGTCTCGACCTCTGCGACCGCGACCTGAGGCATGCAAAAGAGTTAGGCTGCAACATCGTTATCAACACCGACTCGCATCATACGACCCACATGGAGAAGATGCGTTACGGAATCCGCCAGCTCCGACGGGCATGGCTGCGGAAACAGGACGTCCTCAACACGCTGCCTGCGGGCGAATTCCTGGCCTCGCTGCGCCCGCGCCCAATCCAATCGAAAGAGTAAAATCCAGGCACGCAATCTATGAGCGAAGAGAATCCATCCTATCGCGCTGTCGTCATCGTCATCATCGCCGTCGTCGTCGTCCTCGGAGCCATCGCCGCCTACGTCTATTTGGGACGTGCTCCGGTGCCTTACCAGGGCAAGATCGTCAGCATGGGCGTCTACCCTATTCACCGCGATTTAACCGAACACACCACAACCCAGGGCATTGGCGGCCAGAATGAGACTTACGACGAAATCCTGCTCTTCGCCAACGTCAGCGTGACGAACACGGCGAAAATTCCGCTCCACCTCGAAAACGTGTGGTCCAACATCAATCTCCCGGATGAGAACGAGCAATCCAACGCCGTCTCGCAAGTGGACTTCAAAAATGTCTTCATCGCCTACCCGGAAACCAGGCAATATGAAAAGCCGCCCTTGCCCCCCAACCTCACGCTGAATCCCGGGCAGCAGGCGCAGGGCATGATCATCTTCAGTTACCAGATCAGTCAGAAACAATGGGAATCAGCGAAAGCCGTGACCGTCTCCCTCGGGTTCGAGGACCAGAACCCCATGGTCATGAAGTTGAAATGAGCAGCACGAGCCGGGCATGCTGGGAAGCCTGCCTGAGCGAGTCGAAGGGCCAGTTCTACTTCACCACGCCCATATTGTCCGCCGGCCAATAAATAAACGCCGCCTTGCCATAGATAAGACCACGCGGCACGGGGCCAAAGTCGCGGCTGTCGCTGGAAATCGAGCGATGGTCGCCCATAACAAAATATTCGTTTGTCGGAATCACCATCTTCGCCATCGAACGGTCGTCGCGAAAGCGCAGCGGAACGTATGGCTCCGCGATGCGTTTGCCGTTCACATACACACGCCCTTCGTCGATACGAAGCGAATCCCCAGGCAGGGCGATCACACGCTTGATGTAGCTCTTTGAAGGGTCTCTCGGGTAGTGGAACACCACTACATCGCCCCGCGAAATGCTCTCAAAGTGGTAGGCGAACTTGTTAATGAACAGCCGGTCCTGGTCGCGAAGCTCGGGCAGCATCGACGTGCCTTCAACCCGCACCGGCTGATAGACAAAGGTGATGATCATGAATGATGCCGCCACTGAAACCAACAGGTCGCGCAGCCAAAGCCGCAATGAATTTCGCTCCGGCGCTCTCTGGCCGGGATCAGGCGGCTGTGCGCCGGGATCGACTTTCGAATTCACTTCAGGGCGTTCTTCATTCATCACAAACGGTTTGCTCTTTTCATTGTATCGCCGCTCCACCCACCCTCTTATAAGGAGAGACGCGAAAGAGCCGGAGTCGGTAGCTTCAGGCCGCCCTCAAATTTACTGCCGAAATACACCTCTGGCTTACCATTAGCTCACGGACATGTCGCATAGTTTCGGACCCACGCGCTTCGCCGCCGCCCAAACCGTTCTGGAGGAGGCCATCGCCGCTCGCGCGTTCCCCGGCGCTGCATACGGAGTCATGCTCAACGGCGAAATCGTTGCGCTCGGAGCCGCGGGCCGATTCACCTACGACTCTGCATCACCCGAGGTCACGCCCTCAACGATCTTTGATCTGGCCAGCGTCACCAAGGTCGTAGCGACCACGGCCCTCGCCATGCTGCTTTTAGATCGAGGCACTCTCTCCCTTGATGCATATCTCGGCGAAATTCTCCCCGAGTTCGTCGAGGGATCGAGCTCCAATTCAGACCGGCAACACGTGACCATCCGTTCTCTGCTCGCGCATTCTTCCGGGCTGCCCGGCTATGCTCGCCTATTCGAGCAGAATCGCACGCGAGAGGCAATGCTGCACGCGCTTCTCCGTCTTCAGCTGGAAGCCAAACCCGGCACGAGAGCCGAATACTCCGACATTGGATTCATGCTGCTCGGCCGCGCTCTTGAAGTGCTCTCCGGCAGGTCACTGGACTCCATGTTTCAAAGCGAAATCGCAATCCCGCTCGGCCTTGCAACCGCCTGCTTCAACCCGTCACCCGAACTGCGAAACAGCATTCCGCCGACCGAGAACGACACCACCTTCCGCCATCACATCATCCAAGGCGAAGTGCAGGACGAAAACTGCTTCGCTCTCGGAGGCGTCGCCGGACACGCCGGCTTGTTCGCCAACGCCCAGGATGTGCTGCGTTTCGCAGCCTGCATCCTCACCGA
This sequence comes from Acidobacteriaceae bacterium, assembly GCA_050746465.1. Lineage (GTDB taxonomy): Bacteria > Acidobacteriota > Terriglobia > Terriglobales > Acidobacteriaceae > Silvibacterium. The sequence goes on along the minus strand of JBOGMA010000395.1, from coordinate 2,026 downwards.
TGGCAAAACTCCGCTCGGCCGACAATTGTTTCACCCTGACACAGTCCATCTCTTCGCGACACGGCAGACCCAACCCACAGGCACTACCCGGGCCCTCGGCTGGGACACGCCGAGCCGCCCATCTTCTTCCGGTAAATTCTTTAGCGCTGAGTCGATCGGCCATCTTGGCTATGCCGGAACCTCCCTCTGGATCGACCCGGTGCGGCAACTCGCAGTTGCGCTGCTCACCAACCGCACCTGGCCCGATCGTGGCAACAAAACGATCCAACAGGTCCGCCCCGCCTTCCACGATGCCATTGCGATGGCACTATAAAATCGTGCCTCGTTAGACTTTTGCCATAGTCAAGCCTGCCCCGCCAGCGGTAGAATGAGGCAGCACACGTGCAAAAAGTTTGGATCAATTATGGCCACTATGACGCACCCTGAAACCGGCATCAAAAGCACAAATAACACGCCGGAACCTTCCCACACTGACCTTCACAGCCTCATTACCGAAAGCACAAATGATGCTTCCCAAGGTCTCGACACCAAATCGGCGCTGGAGATCGCGCGTATCATCAATCACGAAGATTCCAAGGTCGCCGCTGCCGTAAAGAAGGCGCTGCCGGAGATCGCGCAGGTGATCGACTCGGTGGCGCACAGTCTGCGCGATGGCGGACGTCTCATCTATATAGGAGCGGGTTCCAGCGGGCGCATCGCCTCACTCGATGCCTGTGAGTGTCCTCCGTATTTCTCCACCTCGCCGCAGACCATTCAATACATCATGGCCGGCGGACCCAAGGCGCTCGCCTCTCCTGTCGAAGTCAATGAGGATTCCGAGGAGCTCGGCCAGCGGGATATCGCGCGCCGCCGCCCCAGCCGCAAAGACGTAATCATCGGGCTCTCCGCCAGCGGGCGCACTCCTTATGTAGTCGCCGCCATCGCGTATGCCCGTGCGCGAGGCGCAAAGACCGCCTGCATTACCTGCAACCAGAACACCCCGCTGGCTGCCGCCGCTGACATTGCCATCGTCGCTGAAGTCGGCCCCGAAGTTATCTCCGGATCAACCCGCATGAAGGCCGCCTCCGCGCAGAAGATGATCACCAACATGATCACGACAGGGGCCATGACGCGCATGGGCTATGTGTACGAAAACCTCATGGTCAACGTCCACATGCAGAATTCCAAGTTGGTGGAGCGCGGTATTGGGATCCTGGTCCGCGCCTGCGGCATTGGACGTGAAAGAGCTGTCGAGGTCATCAAATCCGCCGGGCGCAGTGTACCGGTCGCACTGGTGATGCTAAAGGCCGGGGTGGACAAGCCCGAAGCGGTTCGCCGTCTCGCCCGCTCCGACGGCAGCGTTCGGCAGGCGATTGAGGACACGACAACCGAAATCTAGACCGTCCCTGACTTCGATTCATAGAAAAACCCGCCGCTTCCTACGGCGGGTTTTCTGTTTTGCCTATGCCTGCCTATGAGTGGTGCGGATAATCCACTCGCACCGCCACGATCTCATACGGACGCACCGGGACCGTGACCTTGTTTCCAGTTACGGGCAGCGGCGAGCCTTCCGGCTTCTCCATCAGGTTTGTTTCCGACGCCCCCGTTGCTCCCGGCGGCACGGTAATGGTAATGCTGCCTGATTTCCCTGCCCACTCATACAGGTGGAAGATGAGGGCGTTTGAGTCCTCGGCCTTCTTCATCGCCGTGAGCACCACATTGCTCGGTGTGACGGACACGAAGGAGTGCCGCGCGGGCAGTTCGCCGCTGTGCGTCGCCACCTGCTCAGCCAGGAACGGGTAGTTGAAGTTGAAGCCGTGACGAACGGTCATGGCCTGCTGCCAGCTCCCGCCATGCGGGTAGAGAGCATAGCGGAAGTGCTGGTGGCCGCGGTCGGCGTTGGGATCAGGCCAGACGGGCGAACGCAGCAGCGTGAGCCGAAGCAGATTGCCGACGGCATCGTATCCGAACTTGGAGTCGTTGATGAGACTGAAGCCGTGCTGCCCGTCGCCGAGATCGGCCCAGCGCTGCGCCGGAACCTCGAACT
>JBOGMA010000394.1:0-5623 GCA_050746465.1 Acidobacteriaceae bacterium | reverse complement strand
CTGGCCTTCGAAATAACTGCGGGCGCGATCGGTGGCCTCGGAGTCCTGTCCGGCAAAAACGGTGATGGACTGGTCGGGCACGAAGGGATTCTGCAGGGCTGCGCGCACGGCGGGGCGCATTCTGCCGGCGGCGCATCCGCAGACGGAGTTCACCACCAGCATCGTGGTTCCGGGGAGCGCGAGCGCGGCATCCACTTCCTCTGGCGTGCGGGTTTCCTTGATACCGGCTTGCGAAAGTTCTTCGCGCATCGGGGCGACCATGATTTCGGGATACATTCGCTGTTGTCCTCCATTCCGCAGTTGACGCGGCTTCCCTTATTGTACGGGTTTCGACGGGCGCTGGGAAAGCGTTCCGGTGTATGCTGAATGATTCGCGATCCAACGGAGTTGCCTATTGTCCGGAATTTGGAACTGCCTTCCTCTCTTGCTGCTTGCCCCTGTCGTGACATTTGCTCAGACCGCACCGGGTGCCTTTTTCGGATACCGGGACTTTGCGCCTCAGGCGAAGATTGATGCGCAATTTATGGCGGTGCCCAGTGCGCAGGTTGCGGGCGAGGATTTAAAGACGCTGACTGCGGCTCCGCATATTGCCGGATCGAAAGAAGATCACGAGACGGCGCAATTTGTCGCAGCGAAATTCAGGGCAGCTGGTCTGGAGACCAAGATCGTTCCTTATGTTGCGTGGATGAATTTGCCGGTTGCCATTCATGTGGAGGCGAAGGATGCGAGCGGCAGGGTACTAATGAGCGGACCGACGCGGGAGCATGTGGCCGGCGACCGTTATGACAATGATCCGCGAGTGGTGATGCCGTTCAATGGGTCGTCGCCTTCAGGTGACGTCACGGCGGGAGTGGTGTACGCGAATTATGGGCGTCCTGAAGATTTTGCCGCGCTCGATAAGTTGGGCATCAGCGTGAAGGGCAAGATTGTTCTGGTCCGTTATGGCAAGAATTTTCGTGGTGTGAAGGTTTTTATCGCGCAGCAGCGCGGTGCGGCGGGCGTGCTGATTTATTCCGACCCGAAGGATGACGGGTATTTCCGTGGCGATACGTACCCGAAGGGGCCTTATCGGCCGGCGACGGGCGTACAGAGGGGATCGGTGGGCTACATGTTCGAGTTTCCGGGGGACGCAACGACGCCGGGAATTGCTTCCACTCCGGATCTGCCGGAGTCGAAGCGAATTCCGCCGAGCGAATCCGCGGCCATGCCGAAGATTCCTTCCGAGCCTCTCTCCTGGCACGACGCAGCTCCGATATTGAGGGCGCTGAGCGGCCCGGTAGTGCCGCAAGGGTGGCAAGGCGCGCTTCCGTTCACGTACCACGTGGGCGGTGGCGAACAGGTCAAAGTGCATATGGACTTGAAGCAGGATTACAAGTTCAGAACCATCTGGGACGTGATTGGAAGCGTGGAGGGGAGTGAGTATCCGAATGCGCTGGTGATTGCGGGGAACCACCGGGATGCGTGGGTGTACGGGGCGGTAGACCCCAACAGCGGCACGGCGGCAATGTTGGAGGCGGTGCGCGGCATAAGCGCCTTACTCAAGCAGGGCTGGAAGCCGAAGCGGACGATTGTGTTTGCAAGCTGGGATGCGGAGGAAGAGGGGCTGATTGGTTCGACCGAGTGGACGGAAGATCATGGCCACGAACTCGCGCACGCCGTGGCTTATTTCAATATGGATATCGGGGTATCGGGGCCGGACTTCGATGCCGAGGCGGTTCCGTCGCTGAAGCAGTTTGTGCGCGACGTGACGAAGCAGGTTGCAAGTCCTGCCGGTGGAACGGTCTATGCAAACTGGATCAAGCAGCAGGCCACCGAGGCTGCGAAGCGACATCCCGACCTGGGGTTTAACGAACATCGACAAGGCAGCGTGCCGGAGCAGGGTGCGCGCATTGGAGACCTGGGCAGCGGGTCGGATTATTCGCCGTTCCTGCAGCACTTCGGGGTGCCTTCCACAGATATCAGCTCCGGCGGGCCGTATGGCGTCTACCACTCGACTTTTGACGACTACCAGTGGTTCGTGCAGAATGCCGATCCGACCTTCAAGTATGAGCAGCAGCAGGCGCGCGTGTTTGGACTGGAAGTGCTCGATATGGCGGACGCCGATGTTCTGCCTTACGATTACGTAACTTATGCGCGGGAGATTGGGGAATATCTTTTCAATGCGCAGAAGAAGGCCGATGGTCATGGAATGAAGCTGGATTTTAATGCGGCGAATGTCGCGACGCAGCGGTTTCTTAAGGCGGCGGAGGCCGTGAAGCCGCGGCAGGAGCACGTGTGGGGCGACCAACCCTCGCTGAACGCGGCTCTGCGACAAACAGAAGAAGATTTGCTGGACCCACAGGGTTTGCCGAACCGGCCCTGGTACAAGCACACGATCTATGCTCCGGGCGAATACACGGGTTATGCGGCGGTGGTTATTCCGGGAGTGAATGAGGCGATTGACGCGAAGAAGCCGGCGGAGGCTCAGGAACAGCTTGGGGTATTAGCGAACGCGCTGACTCGGGCAGCGAAAACGCTGGAGCCTGAAAAATGGGTCAGAACCGGGTTGTAGTGCAACGCGCGCTTAGCGCCCAAAATTATTTGATTTCTTCCAGCACGTCGCCTTCGCCGGGAGCGAGGAACAGGTTGGCATCAATGCCGTGCTGGCGTGTGTAGAGGCTGTAGTAGCGGCCGCCAAGAGCGTAAAGCTGGTCATGGGTGCCGCGCTCGACGATCTGGCCCGACTCGATTACCAGAATCTGGTCTGCGCGGCGAATCGTTGAGAGCCGGTGCGCGATCACGAAGGTTGTGCGGCCTTGCATCAGGTACTTGAGGCCTTCCTGAATCAGGGCTTCCGACTCGGAGTCGAGTGAAGATGTGGCTTCGTCGAGAATGAGCAGACGCGGATTGGCGAGGATGGCTCGGGCAATGGACAGACGCTGGCGTTGCCCTCCGGAGAGCTTGATGCCGCGCTCGCCGACGACCGTGTCATAGCCGTCGGGGAAACGCTCGGCGAATTCGTTCACGTTGGCAACGCGGCAGGCGTAGAGAAACTCGTCCAGGGAAGCTTCGGGGCGGGAGAACATCACGTTCTCACGGATGGTTCCGTCAAAAAGAAACGACTCCTGCAATACGACGCCAAGCTGGGAGCGGTAATCGCCGAGGCGGATTTTCGATAGGTCGATGCTGTCAATCAGGACGCGGCCCGAGTCCGGCGTGTGGAAGGCGCAGATCAGGTTGATGATGGTGGATTTGCCTGACCCTGAGGAACCGACCAGAGCTGTGACCATGTCAGGTTTGGCTTCAAATGAAATGCCATGCAGAACCGGCTTGTCGGGCTCGTAGGCGAAGGTTACATTTTCGAAAACGACGCTTCCGTGTATGGCTCCGAGAGACTCAGTGCGGGAGGGGACGTTGAACTCGTCGCGCTCGGTGAGTAGTTCCATGGTGCGGTCCAGCCCGGCGGCGGCCTCGGTAAGTTGGGTTCCGATACTCACGATTTGAAAGATGGGCGCGATCGTCGCCACCAGCAGGACCGAATATTCGACATAGCCGCCGATTGACATCTTGCCGGCAAGCACCTGATGACCGCCCATGAACATAATCAGTGCTCCGACGACGCCCATAAGCGCGGTGGCGGAGAGCGACATGGTGCTGGTGGCGGTGATGGTGCTCATGACGTTTTCGAGCAGCCGTTGTACGCCGGCGGCGAAAATGCCGGCCTCGCGCGACTCGGCGTGATAGCCCTTGACGACGCGGACGCCACCCAGCGATTCATTGAGCCGCCCCGTAATTTCGGCGTTAATCTGGCTGCGCTCGCGAAAGATGGGCCGGATGTATCCCAGGGCCTTGCGCATGACGAAGACAAAGACGATGAGTATGGCCAGGACAATGAGTGTCATGACCGGGCTTTGATACATGAGATAGCAGAAGACGATGAGCGCCGTCAGCAGGGCGCCGATGAATTGGACCAAACCGGTGCCGATGAGGTTGCGAACGCCTTCGACGTCGTTCATGATGCGCGAGATGAGAATGCCGGTCTGATTGCTGTCGTAGAACGAGACGGAGAGCAGGCCGACATGCTGCTGCACCTGGACCCGCAGTTCGGCGATCATGCGCTGCGCGGCTTTAGACATAAGCTGCGTGAGCGAGAAGGAGGTAATGGCCTGGACGATGGAGGCGGCGATGACGATTTCAACCAGCGGCAGGAGCAGGCTGGTCTGATGATGGCGCAGCACATCATCGATGAACCACTTGGTGGAAGCGGGAAGCACGAGGCTGGCGCCGCGATTGACGCCGACCAGGACGAGACCCAGCAGCATGAGCCAGCGGCGCGGGCGCATAAGCTGCCAGACGATGGGCATGATTTTGCCGATCGGCGGGCGGGACTTTTTCTCGTCACCTTTGGGAGCAGAGGCAGGCCGGCGTGCAGAGTGTGTGCGTTCGGCTCTGGCCGCCATTCCCCTGAGGTTCGGGCCCCCATGAAAACCGGGCATGCTTCAGACCCTTTCCTGAGTCCGGGTGCGGCGAGCCACGATGAACGAGCGGACGGATAGAAGGACGAATAAGAGGAGGACGGCTGCTGCCGCGGCCCGTTCTTCGATCAGTATGGGATGCGGAAACTGACGGCCGAGCCTCAACTGGACGTATTCCACGATGCTCCAGAAATTGGCGAGGAACCCGATAAGGCCGATGGTGACGGCGATGTGCATGAAGAGCATGCGCTTTTTGGCATTGTCGGTGAGCGCCAGCAGTCCGAAGACGGAAATGAGAAAGCCGAAAAGCGCGGGCAGCAGCGGTGCAGCTGAATGCGTGCCGGCAGAAACCGCACCTAGAATACCCAGAAGGATGAGTAGTACGCCGAGAGCGATGGCAGTTTTCGCCATGAAAGTTGTTCCTCCGTATGTGCGGCAACTGCCCGTAAATTTGATGTTCAGGCAGTCGCGAGTTGATTCAGGATATTCTGCGCAACAGCCGCAGGCGAACCGGTGGCCTGGACACGGATTGCATCACGCGGCTGCTCCAGTGTATCGATCTGGCTTTGCAGCAGGTCAGGATTCATATAATGCCCCTTGCGATTTTCCACGCGCTGTTCAAGCACCGCAATCGGCGCCTCCAGCAGCACAAACCGGCATGTTCCGTCGGGGAGGTCTTGCGTAAGGGTGTCTCGATAAGCCTGCTTGAGGGCGGAACAGGTCATGATTCCGTTCTGGCCGCCGCGGAACCATTCGAGAATGACATTATGCAGGCTTGCCAGCCAGGGCGCGCGGTCCTGGTCGTTCAGGGGAATGCCGGCATGCATCTTCTGCTTGTTGGCTTCACTATGGTAATCGTCCGCTTCGGCGAACTTCCATCCGGTGAGACGAACCAACTCTGCGGCGATGGTGGATTTTCCTGAAGCGGTCACGCCCATCAGTATCACGATCATGAATTGGCCTTGTCCTTGAGAAGGGTTTTCACATCCGCGAGCAGTTGACGCGGGGTCCAGTCATTGGTGGGATACCACTTATAAATTTTGCCTTTGGGCGTAATGACGACGGTGGAAAGCGAGTGGGTGAGGGTTTTTTGCGGGCCCGGAGTTACGCCGACCAGGAAAAACTTGAGCACCGAGGCGAGCTCCTTCTGTGGCGGTGCAGCAAAGTCC
>JBOGMA010000393.1:0-7191 GCA_050746465.1 Acidobacteriaceae bacterium | reverse complement strand
CCTTTACATGGTTCCGCGCGGGGATGGACGCATTGTCATTGGAGCAACGGTGGAAGATGCGGGCTACGACAAGGAGGTTTGCCCATCTTCGATTGCCGCGCTCCGGAGTGCCGCAGCCGCGCTCTGGCCGCCCATTCGTGACGCGCAAATTCTCGACACCTGGGCCGGACTTCGCCCCGGCTCCAGCGATTCGCTCCCCATATTAGGCAGGGATGCGGCAGATGGAGCGGAAGCCGCCCGCCACTGGCTGGCGCTGGGACACTTCAGAAATGGGATTATGCTCGCTCCGGGAACCGCCCGGCTGTTGCGGCAGATGATCCTGGTGGAACCGCTCGCTATCGATCCGGCACCATTCAGCGTCACCCGCTTCCCTGTTTCCTGCGCGCGGTAAATGGAATGGCGTCTTGCGGCTCACATTCCATCCGCGACCATCGTGAGCGGCCAGGACGGCAAGTCCTGCGAAGCGCGTATGCCTGGACGGGCCGCCGCGATATGACAATCGTCCTTCCGCTGCGATATAAACAGAGTTTGGGCATTCTTCGCGTGCGCTCATCTTGCAGGGCCGAACTGCGAAGATGTTCAACGCGCATCATTCCATCTTCAATGCGCATCAACCAAATCGGAGGGACAAGATAAAGTATGGCAACTGCGGTAGCTCCCAAGGGACTCGAAGGCATCGTTGCAACCAACTCCAGCATTTGCTGGATCAATGGCGATGCCGGCGTGCTTGCCTATCGCGGCATCGACATTCATGAACTGGCGTCGAAGTCCACATTTGAGGAGACAACATACCTCCTTTGGAATGGCACGCTGCCCACCAGGTCCGAATTGGATGCCTTCACCCGGCGCCTCTCCGAGGCCCGCAAGCTTCCACCACAGATTCTCGACCTGTTGAAGTCTTTCCCTAAAGCCGCCACTCCAATGGAGGTGCTGCGTACCGCTGTATCCGCGCTCAGCTTCTATGATCCCAACGAAAAGGCTGTCGACCACGACTCCAATATTCGAAAATCCTTTGGCCTTACCGCGCAGATTGCCATGCTGGTGGCCGCGTTCGACCGCATTCGCAAAGGGAAAGAAATTGTTGAGCCGGACACTTCGCTTTCGCACGCAGGCAATTTCTTGTGGATGCTCACAGGCGCAAAGCCTTCCGAAACGGCCACGCGCGCCTTGGATGTGGCTTTAATTCTGCACGCCGATCACGAACTGAATGCCTCCACGTTTGCCGCTCGCGTCATCGCCGCCACGCTGTCCGATATTCACTCGGCGATCACTGGAGCGATTGGCGCCCTGAAGGGCCCGCTGCACGGAGGAGCGAACGAGAATGTAATGCGCATGCTCTTCGCCATCGACAAGGAAGGCGCGGACCCCGTGGAGTATGTGCGGGGAATGCTTGCGCAGAAGAAGAAGGTTTCCGGGTTCGGCCATCGCGTTTATCACACGGAAGATCCGCGGGCCACACACCTGCGCAAGATGTCCGAGGACCTGGGGCGCGCTTCGGGCAATACGAAATGGTTTGATATGTCGCGGAAAATTGAGCTTTTTGTGAATGCGGAGAAGAAGCTCAACGCGAACGTAGATTTCTACTCAGCCTCGACCTATACAACGTTGGGCATTGATCTCGATTTGTTTACGCCGATTTTTGCGGTGAGCCGCATCGCCGGCTGGGCGGCGCATGTCATCGAGCAACTGGACGACAATCGCCTGATTCGCCCACGCGCCGAATACGTGGGCCCGGCTTATCCGGCGAAATACGTGCCTATCCAGCAGAGATAGAACGCGAACCCGCTCAAAGAAAATGCCCCGGCAAGCGCCGGGGCATTTTGCTGCGATTTGAGAGTTCCGCTCAGGCTTCGACTGGAACCAGGAAATAGGCGTCTACAGCGCGCATCAAAGACTCGCGATCCAGAGTCGGCTTTTTCCCCTCATATTTGGCAGACCAGCATATCTGGTTCATCAGGTCCCTGGGATAGCAGGGGCGCAGCGGTTCCTTCAGCGTATTGCGAATGAAATCGGTAAGGTCCAACAGTATCTTCACGTCGCATTCCAATCCCAGCGGCTTGGCCACCCTGCGGAAGATTTCGCAGAACTGCTCGTCAGAAACAGCGTCGATTTTGATCTTCGTCTGTACTCTCCGCAAGAAGGCGTCTTCCAGGATTTCGTTGGGGTTTTTGTTGGTTGAAAACACCACCATAACTTCAAACGGTATTTCGATGGTCTGTCCGCCGGTCAACGTGAGGAAATCTATCCGGCGGTCCAGCGGAACCACCCAACGATTCAGCAAAGCTTCCGGCTGGACGCGCTGCCGCCCGAAATCGTCGATGATCAGCAGACCGTTGTTGGCTTTCATCTGCAAGGGAGCAGCATAGAACTTCGACACGGCGCTGAACTGCATATCCAGCATCTCGATGGTCAGTTCGCCGCCAGCCATCACGGCTGGGCGCTGGCATAACACCCACCGCTCATCGCTGGCTGGGGCCTTTTCCACCCGCTTGTGCACCAGAGGATCGAACACGGTGATGATCTGTCCTTCGATCTCAACGGCGTAGGGGATCCAAACCTCGTCTTCGGAGAGGACGCGCGACAGCGTTTCCGCGATCGTGGTCTTGCCCGTTCCAGTGGGGCCATAGAGAAAAACCGACGAACCGGAGTTCAGGGCCGTCCCTAACTGAGAGAGCATCTTGTCTTCCATTACCAGATCGGAAAAAGCTCGCTGCATATGTTCGGCGTGGATTTCCAGATTGTGGGCGCTCTGTTTGCGAACTCTCTGTTTGTAGCTCTCCATGGAAACCGGGGCAGACCCCGAGTACTGGCACAGAGAGAGTAATTCCAGCGCCCGCGTTTTGCCTTGCCCGGTAATGGCCACGTTGGGGATGTTGCCTATCAGTCCGGTCACTGAACACAGTTGCTCCGCGCGCAAGCGATCAAATATCTCTTCGACCACTTCAAGGCTTAGCTTGGTGTGACGGGCCAATTCAAACAGGGAAAGGGGCCCGGTAAGGTACAGGACTTTCAGCGCCAACCCTTCCAGGTTCGCCTTGCGTATTCCGGTTTCGGCAGCCGTTCGCGGCTCCGGCGGCGGGCCCTGCACAACCTTAATCTGCGGCAAAACAAACGGACCATTGACCATTCCTTCAGTCCTCCCCCACTTTCACTACGAAATTTTGTCACAAAGCGATAGCGCTGTAACCGAAATTCGTACGCCGAAAAATTCGGCGCATCCGGGCGCGCAACAGTTGCCAGGGACAAAAAGAGGCCGGAAGTCTGGATGACTCCCGGCCGATGGTCCGCAAAAAAGTTCTTTACGCGGCTTTCGATCCTCGGTGCAGGTTGGTCCCCACCGGTGTTGAGTCATGCGGGGAGGACTTCTCAGTGCCTGGCATCGGCTTGAAGGGCTTAATCGTCAGCCCTTCGCCACCCTCGCGCCTGGAGTTCACAATGTGCAGGCCGTTGCCCTCATTCCACGGCCCGACGTAGTCTTTGCCCAGCTCACCTTCTCCGGTTGAGGCATTGAAGTACTCGTCAACCAGGACGGGAGTGGGTGCGATGGTTCCGATCGAATATGCCGGCTTTTCCATGCTCTCCAGCGCCGCGGAAAACGCGCGCATGTGGGTGATCTCGCGAGTCATCAGAAATTGCAGGGTCTCCTGAGAACCCACATCGTCAGTAAAGTTAATGAGCCGGTCGTAGACAATCTTGGCCCGCGCCTCGGCGGCTATGTTGTTCCGCAGGTCGACGGAGAGATCGCCGGTTATCTTGAGGTAGTCGGCGGTCCAGGCGTTTCCCACGGAGTTGCGAAGAGCCAGACCTCCGCCGCCAGCTATTGTGACCAGCGGATCCGCCAGCGCCGCCCCACGATCTGATTTCAGAGGTTTCAGGTGCATCCGGATGAGCGCACCCACCACTTCCAGATGACTCAATTCTTCGGTTCCAATATCCATGAGCAGGTCTTTGCGGGCCGGATCTTCGCAGCACCAACCCTGGATGCAATACTGCATGGCGGCGGCAAGCTCTCCGTTGGCCCCGCCAAACTGCTCCAGCAGCATGTTTCCGAAAGCAGGATCGGGAGTGCCGACGTTGACCGTATACATCAGTTTTTTTACGTGGTGATACATAAATTCAAACCTCATCAGGCTTGCAGGAATTCACTTCAGATTTGCCGGCCCTGCGATCCGGTTCTCCGTTGCCTCAAAGACCGTTCTGCGCTTTGTAAAGAACTTGCCCCTGATCGAAAACTTGCGGGTTGTGCGCCGGAAAGAGCGGGCGCGATCATTTCAGTTGCTTCTTCTGAGTAGGAGTTGGAGGCGAGGCGAAACAGTTGTTCCCGCCAACTTGCAAATAACCGCCTTTATGCTGTATTCGTTCTGGCTATAAAATGAGTGAGTATGCACCGCATTTATATGGACGCCAATGCTACTACGCCGCTTCTGCCGGAAGTGTTCGAGGCTATGCGTCCGTGGTTCGTCGATAATTTTGGGAATGCCTCATCCATCCATCAGAACGGGCAGCAGGCGCGTGCAGCGGTCGAACGGGCGCGTACCAGCGTGGCGCGGATGCTGAACTGCCGCGAATCGGAGGTTGTCTTTACATCCGGCGGGACCGAGAGCGACAATCTGGCTGCATTTGGAATGGTCAAGCCTGGCGACCATGTCATTACATCTTCCATCGAGCACCACGCCATGCTCCACGCGGCGGAAAAGCTCGCGCAACGCGGACTAGAAGTGACCTTCCTTCCCGTCGGCTCCGATTGCCGGGTCGATCCGGATGAGGTTCGCCGCGCCATGCGGCCTAATACCCGCCTGATCAGCGTGATGACGGCAAACAATGAAACCGGGGCCATTCAGCCGGTTGAAGAGATTGGCCGCATCGCTCAGGAAGCGGATATCTGGTTCCACACCGACGCGGTGCAGGCCGCTTCGAAGATGCCGATTGACGTGCAGGCGATTGGCTGTGACCTGCTCAGCATTTCCGGGCACAAGTTTCATGCGCCGCAGGGCACCGGGGTCCTCTTTGTACGCCGCGGTACGCAAATTGAGCCGCTCTTCTTCGGAGGCACCCACGAGCGGCAACGCCGCGCCGGGACCGAAAACGTGGCCGGAATTGTAGGGCTCGGCAAAGCGGCCGAAATTGCAGCTCAATCGATTGCAAATGGAACGCTTGACCGGATCGCGGCGCTCCGCGACCGACTGGAGGCGGGAGTTCTTGAACGGGTCGAAGGCGCGGGAGTCAATGGGGCGCGGCAACAGCGGGTTCCGAATACGACGAACATCTACTTCGACAACCTTGAAGGAGAGGCGCTGGTCATTACGCTCGATCTCAAAGGAATAGCGGTTTCGGGCGGGTCGGCCTGCGCATCCGGCGCAAGCGAACCGTCGCATGTGCTCACCGCCATGGGGCTTAGGCCCGAGCGTGCGCGGGCAAGCCTTCGCTTCAGCCTGACCAAACTCAATACCAAGCAGGATGTGGACGAGGCGCTCGAGATCATCCCCGCCGCGGTGAGCCGCCTGCGTGAACTGGCTCCGGTGAATGCCGGGACTTTGGGTTAGGTTTCGCCAAAGCCAATTTGCGCCTGTCATACTAGAGAAGTGAGCACCAGTTACAACAACACGGTCGCCGTAGCCATGTCGGGTGGAGTGGATTCCTCGACGGTAGCGGCTATGCTGAAGGACCAGGGCTACGACCTTGTTGGTCTTACGCTTCAGCTCTGGAACCAGCGCCGCCTGGCCGGGCACAACGGCATGCCCGAGCAGGTGCAGGGCCGCTGTTGCTCGATCGATGACGTGTACGACGCGCGCCGCGTCGCCGAGACGCTGGGCATTCCCTATTACGTGGTCAACGAGCAGGACCGCTTCGAGCGCGATGTGGTGCGGCCGTTTGTTTCCGAATATCTTGCTGGGCGAACGCCGATTCCCTGCTCGCTCTGCAACAATCACTTGAAGTTTGATCAGCTGCTGGTGCGCGCTCGCCAGATCGGCGCGGATCGCATTGCCACTGGTCACTACGCCCGCAACGAATATGACCCAAAGCGTGACCGTTGGATTCTGAAGCGCCCCGCCGATACCTCCAAGGACCAGACCTATTTTTTGTTTGGACTGACACAGGAGCAGCTTTCGCGAACGCTATTTCCTCTGGGCAACTATCAGAAGCCGGACGTGCGCGAAATCGCCGCGCAGCACGGGTTGGCGCTCGCGGGCAAACCTGACTCGCAGGAGATATGCTTCATTCCGGGCGGTGACTACAAGAAGTTTATTGACGCTTACCTGGAAGAACAGGGCGAAACCGTTCCCGACACCTCGGGCGAGTTGGTCTCCACTTCCGGTGAAGTGGTCGGGCGACACGGAGGGATTCACAACTTTACGATTGGCCAGCGCAAAGGTCTTGGACTCTCTGCGCCGGACCCGCTCTATGTTCTGCGCATTGAAAACTCCAGCCATCGGGTGACTGTGGGCGCGGGCGCCGAAGCGACCTCACCCTCCGTGCGCACGCGGGATGTGAACTGGATTTCTGTTCCTGAATTAAAGAGAGAGATGCGGGTTCGAGTGAAGATTCGCCATCGCCATGAGCCCGCAGCGGCTACCCTGCGCAACACGGGCCTTGATCGGGCTGAGGCGACGTTCGATGAGCCGCAGCGCGCCGTCACGCCCGGCCAGGCAGCGGTCTTCTACGATGGCGACGAAGTAGTTGGCGGCGGCTGGATTATTTAAGCGTGCTTCTGCTGAGGAAACTCAACGGTCTTGGGCCCTTCGCTTCGAGGTGACGGGCTCTCGACGCGCGAGGTCGGGTCCTCCACCCAGGCCTCAGGGCCACGGGTACGCGCGTTTTCGGTTCCGACACGAAGATTCCTCTCCCTTCCGAGAAACACACCCATACCCACTCGAATCCCGTGGAGCACTCCAGAAACACGCCTCGTGGGAGCGGCCACTGCAACTTCAATGGCCCTGCTTGCCTGTTCGACCGCGTTGATCGTTCCGGTAACCATCTCGTCAATCCGGCGAATCTGGACGTTGGCTTTTTCAAGAACCGAGTCCATCGTCTGGTTCACACTATTCGCCTGGTGACGGACTTTCTGGCTGACCTCGGAAAACTCGCTGGTCGCCGTCTTCAGCTTCGGCCCTATGTCGTCCAGCAGTGTCTGTGCGGATGCGAGCACCGGTAATGCCTTCACCTTCACTTCATCCGCAAGCGCTTCCATCT
>JBOGMA010000392.1:0-11117 GCA_050746465.1 Acidobacteriaceae bacterium | reverse complement strand
GTTCCGGGGCTGGAGCTGATTCGGTCAAACACGAGCCGGGGGTCGGCGGGCGTGAGCCTGTTCTTCGACTGGAACGTGGATATGAACCTGACGCTGACACGGGTGAACGCGGCACTGGCGCAGGTGCAGCAGTCGCTTCCGGCAACGGTAAAAATCAGCACGCAAAAGCTGACGTTTGCGACGTTTCCGATTCTGGGCTACAGCCTTACTTCAAACACGATTTCGCAGACGGCGCTGTGGGAGTTGGCGACATATGACCTGAAGCCGCAATTGAATGATTTAGGCGGCGTGCGGGAGGTAGTGGTACAGGGGGGGCAGGTTCCGGAGGTGGAAATTGTTCCGGGACCGGCGAAGATGCTGGCGGCAGGCGTGACGGTGACGGACCTGCTGAACGCGGTGCGCGCGGGGAATGTGATTCAGTCGCCGGGGCTGTATGAGACGAATCATCAACTGGTGCTGGGGCTGGTGGGCGGGCAGGTGCATGATGCCGCGGAGCTGGCTCAGCTAGTGGTGAAGACGACGGCGGCGGGGGTCCCGGTACACATTGGGGACGTGGCGGATGTGAAGCCGGCGACGGAGCCTCGGTACACGCTTGTGCGGGCGGACGGGAAGCCGGCGGTGCTGCTGAGCATCACGCGGCAGCCTTCAAGCAATACGGTGGCGGTGGCGGCGGAAGTGGCGGCGAAGATCGCGCAATTGAAGAAGACGCTGCCGCCGGGAGTGGAAGTGGCGCCGTTTTACGACCAATCGCAACTGGTGCGGGAGAGCATATCGAGCGTACGCGACGCGATTATTATCGGGCTGATTCTGGCGTCGATTATTCTGGTGATTTTTTTGCGGGACTGGGGATCGTCGCTGGTGGCGGGGCTGGTGATTCCGGTAACGATCCTGATCACCTTTGTGTTTTTGAAGGTGCTGGGGCTGAGCTTTGACCTGATGACGCTGGGCGGGCTGGCGGCGGCGGTGGGCCTTGTAATCGACGACGCGATTGTGGTGGTCGAAAACATTGTGATGCATCGGGAACTGGGCGAGAACCGCGTGGATGCGGTGCGGAAGGCGCTCGGGGAACTTACGGCTCCGCTGTTCGGGTCAACGATTACGCCGATTGTGGTGTTTCTGCCGCTGATTGCGGTGACGGGGGTGACGGGGAGTTTTTTCCGTGCGCTGGCCATCACGATGACGGTGGCTTTGCTGACGTCGCTGGCGCTTGCGCTGACGTGGACTCCGAGCCTGAGTTTTTATTTGCTGCGCGGAAAGAAAGGGGAGCGGGCGCCGGCTGCTCCCGTGAAAGATGAGGAGGAACGCGAGCAGGGCGGCGCAGCGGCGATGACGTTGCGGAGCGAAAGTTCGGGCAGGATCATGAGCCACGCGCTGCGCTGGCATGAGCGTGGGTTGAAGCTGGTTCTGGCGAAGCCGCTGTGGCTGGTAGCGGCGTGCGTGCTGCTGGTTGTGGGCTCGTATTTTGGGTTCAAGGGACTGGGGTCGAATCTGCTGCCGTTCATGGATGAAGGCGGGTTCATTTTGGATTACGAGATGCCGGCGGGAACTTCGCTGGCGGAGACGGACCGCGTGCTGCAGCATGTGGGGCAGATTCTGATGAGCACGCCGGGGGTGGAGACGATTACGCGGCGGACGGGTTTGCAGTTGGGCGCAGCCGCGGTGACGGAGGCGAACCAAGGCGACTTCACGGTGAGGCTGAAAGACAACCGCAGCCGCGGCGTTGCTGAAATTATGGATGACGTTCGGCAGAAGGTGAACAATGCGGAGCCGGAGCTGAGCGTTGAGCTGACGCAGATTTTGCAGGACAACATTGGGGATTTGTCGAATGCGCCGGAGCCGATTCGAATTGAATTGTTCTCAGACGATGCGGCGCTGCTGAACCGGCTGGGGCCGGAGGTGGCGTCGGCGATTGAGAAGCAGCCGGGAGTGGTGGATGTGCTGAACGGCGTGGAGAACACGATCAGCGGGCCGGCGACGAAGTTTCAGGTGAATCCGGGCGTGGCGGCGCGGATGGGATTTACGCCGGAGGAAGTGGCGACGGATGCGACGGCGGTGATCGAAGGGGTCCCGGCGGCGGTGCCGATGATCAAGGATGGGCGGCCGTATACGGTTCGGATTCGATATGAAGATGCGCACAGGAGTTCGCTGGAAGCGATCAAAGACACGCTGCTGAACAGCGCGACGGGGCGGACGGCGACGCTGGGCGCGCTGGCGACGGTGCGGCAAATGCCTCCGGTGAACGAAATTCATGAGGAGAATTTGCAGCGCGTGGTGACCGTCACGGGAGATATGGAGGGAACTGATCTGGGGTCGGCGGTGCGCGGCGTGAAGAAGATTGTTGCCGGGCTGCATCTACCGGAGAAGGTCCATGTGGTATACGGAGGGACATACCAGGAGCAGCAGAAGTCGTTTCATGATCTGGTGCGGGTGTTGCTGCTGGCGCTTTGCCTGGTGTTTGGGGTGCTGCTGGCGGAGTTTCGGAACTTTTCGGCCCCGGTCTCGATTCTGGCTTCGTCGGTGCTATCGACGGCGGGCGTGGTTTTTGCGCTGCTCATCACTGGAGTCACGTTCAATGTGGCTTCGTTCATGGGGCTGATCATGGTGATCGGCATTGTGGCGAAGAACGGGATTTTGCTGCTGGATGCGGATGAGAAATATCGCGAGTCAGGATTGCAGCCTTACGACGCGATGCTGCAGGCGGCGCAGCGGAGATTGCGGCCGATTCTGATGACAGCGCTGGCGGCGGTGCTGGGGATGGCTCCGCTGGCCTTTGCGATTGGGGCGGGGTCGCAGATGCTGCAGCCGCTGGCGATTGCGGTGATAGGAGGCATCCTTATCTCGATGGTGCTTTCGCTGATTGTTACGCCGGCGGTGTATTACTTTATGACGCGGCGGCGGGCTTAGCGCTTTGGGCAGGCCGCCTGTCGGATTCTGATCGGGGTTTGAACCCATGTCTCTTCGAGACATGGGGCACCCGCACTGCACTCGGACTATGCGGCGTTTTTGCGTCGCTTGTTGACTGGCCTTGGGGTTTCGGGGCCGATGTCGGTGTGAGGATCGGAACTGGTGTCGCCGGCGAGGCGAGTGTGGAGGGGCTCGGCTTCGGTTCCGGGCTTGCCTTCTTCTGTGATTCGAGTTTCGCGTCCGTGGATTTCCACCTTGTGGACGTGGAGGTCGCTTGCGGCGGCGAGCTCTTCTTTGGACACCCGGTCCTCTCTGGCGGGGACGTAGGGCTGCTGTTCTTCCGATTCAAGGGTTGGCCCTACGTGGTGGAGTGCATCGACGATTTTTTTTGATTTCTTATTTGGTTCGGACATAACAGAATCTCTACTTCATCGGAGCGGTGCAGGCGCGAGAGAGTTGCCTTGAATTTGGCGGAGGGGCAGTTCCGTAGTTCTCATGAGGGTCTTTTCCACCGGTAAAATGGATAGAGAGACTCACGCACTGGCGAGCCTTGCGGCCTGAGCGCCGCGTCTGAAGGAAATCGAACTGAATTGTTAGATCGGCTTTTGATTCCGCGCCCGAACACCCGTGTGACGGCACGACCGAGCTTGTGGTTTGAGAAAAACCGAAGAATTGGATTATGAGTATCCAGCAGGATATCCAAGTCGTTGATGGTCTTTCGAATTCGGGTGGGGAAGGCAGACCCGTCAGCCGGGTGCTGGTTTTTACGATTGTTGCGTTCGCTCTGGCGATGACTTCAGTGGATGCGACGATTGTTGCGACTGCATTGCACGCGCTGCAGCGTGGATTGCACGCATCGATCAACTGGGCCGGCTGGACTATTACTGCTTATTCTTTCGGCTTTGTTTTGATGCTGCCGGTAAGTGGCAAGTTCAGCGAGCGGTACGGCTGCCGCAAGGTGTTTCTCTGGTCGATTGTTGCTTTTACGGTGGCGTCGCTCGGTTGCGGGTTGGCTGACAATATCTATGTTCTGATTGCATTGCGCGCCTTGCAGGCGGCTGGAGGGGCGGGATTTACTCCGTCGGCGACCGGAATCATAGTGGAGCGGTTTGGCGACGAGCGCGATCGCGCGGTGGGATTTTTCGGCAGCATTTTTTCGACTGGTGCGATGGTGGGGCCGATCTTCGGCGGGATTTTTGTAACGTACTGGAGCTGGCGGGACATATTTTTTGTGAATGTGCCGATTGGCATTGTGGTGGTCGCTCTAGCGATGCGTTACATTCCGCGAGACCAGCCGAAAGTGCGCGGATCGATGGCGGAGACTGATATTTTCGGTATGTCGCTGCTCGGTGTGGGCCTGCTTACGGGGATGCTTGCGGCCAGTTATATGGGCGAGAAGAGCGCGCATCTGTGGTCGTGGATGTTCCTGGCGCCGATGGTGGTTGCGATTGTCTCGCTTTGGGGATTCTTCCGGCACGTTAACCGGTCGGCGCATCCATTTATTGCGCCGCGGCTGATTTATGGAACGGGATTTGGTGCGGTGAACCTGGTGAATGGAATTATTGGGGGCGTGACGGAGGGCGCGGTGGTGCTGGTTCCTCTGTATGCGATCAACCGCTATGGGTTCAGCGCGCTCGATTCCGGCACGCTGCTATTGGCTGAAGGTGCGGCGGCAATTGTATTTTCCTTTGTTGCGGCGGTGATATTGCGGCGAACGGGGTATCGAATGCCGCTTTACCTGGGCGGGCTTTCCATTATCGCCGGGTTAATATTGCTGGCGCTTCCGCCGTCGTTCGGCATAGGGCCGTATGCGTGGCTGGCAGGATCGGCATTTCTTGTGGGGGCGGGCAATGGAGCGATCAACCCGGCCAGCCGAAACGGCGGACTTCAACTTGCGCCGGAGCACTCCTCAACGCTGGCTGCTCTGCGGTCGATGGCGATGCAGATTGGGGCCATCACCGTGGTGACGATTGCGACGGCGATTCTGGCGACCGCAAAGAATCACGGATTAGTTCAGGCGTGGATCTTCATTGCAGCGGCGGCGCTGCTGATCGTTTCACTGCCGCTGATTGCTCGCGTGCCGGAACATCGCGGGTCATGGTAGACGGTGGTGGCCCGGACGGCAGGAATGCGTGAAGAATTTCCTGCCGCCGTTCGTGTTATTCAGACACTTTGCCGTCCGGTTGGGGATGAATCACGGCGGATGTGCCTGTAGCTGGATAGGCGTGCAATTGCGGCCCGACCGTATTCGAAAACGCATAGTTTTCGCGGCGGTCGGCGTCGATGGTCCAGAACATGGCGCCGATCATGCCGGGGTATCCGGATGGGTTCCGCAGTTTGTAGGTCACGCCTTCAGGAGCCTTTCCGGTTATGAGGTACTGCATTGCTGCGGTTACACGCTTGGGTGTTGCGGGGCCGACGAGGAAGCCAACCGCAACTTTATTCGCGGGGACGGGCGGGAAGAAGTCTCCGTTGCCGCCGATTTTGAATCCGTGGAGCAGCAGATCGGTCACGGCGGCGTCGTAATCGACTGAGCCTAGCTGATAGATCTCGCCGTCGAGTCCCTGCAGAGGCGGCGTGTTGTAGTCCTGGACATCGACAAACGAGAGCATGTCTCGCGTGCCCCAGAGCAACGGAAGATAGGTGCCGAACTGGCCTCCGTAGCCTGGATAGCCTGCGGGAATCTGCGTGCCTTCGGGGACCAGCGAGAGCATAAAGCTGGGCCCGAAGTGGTCGCGCAACTGGTGGAGGCCAGCGATGAGATTGACGATGGAGGGCGTGGTTGGATGGCGGAAGTCATTATCGCCGGGATCGAGGACGAGAGATGGCGACTCGAAGTCGAGGTCGACGCCGTCAAAGCCGTAGTCCTGCACGATCTGCGTGACGGAGTTTACGAAATTCGGGATGCTGGATTTGTTGGCGAGGGTGAAATACTCGCCGCCTCCGCCGAGCGAGATGAGAACTTTTTTGCCCTGGCTCTTGAGCCAAGCGATGTCGCTCTTGAACTGCGCAAGGTCGATGTCCGGCCGCACGTGCAGTTGCAGGGTGCCCTCAGGAGCCTGGTGGTTTACGTTGGCAAAGGCCACTATGATGACATCCCACTGCGGCGAGACGTCGCGCAGGCGGAGGATGGTTCCGTTGGGGCCGCTGCCGGTCCAGTAGCCGATGAGTTCGTGGCCGTTGTTAGAGCCGGAGGACGGGACAGCGGCGACTGCCGGTGGAGGGGCAATTTTCGGCGAGTTTTCGGGAGCCATTCGGCGACGGAATGCGGGGCAGGGCGTTGCGGCGGCGGGCAGGATATCGGCGTCGGGAAAACTGTACGGCCTTGATCCGTTGGTGTACCAGTCGATCAGCGCCACGTTGGCGACGTGCCATGCGTTGCCTTTGGTATGAACGACCCAGGCGGGACCGGCAGGGAGATCGCTGCGGCGGTTTGTGTCTACTGGATTTTCAAGCGTGTAACGGGCGGCGGGACTTGTTCCACCGCAGCCGTGGTTGTCCGCGTTGGGACGGGCGGGCCACTCCCATGCGGGGACCTGGTTTTCCGCTGCGGGAGTCGGATGCTGGCGGGATACATGGAGCAGCGGGTCGTGAAGGGGATTGTTGACCCACTCGGCAAGCTGCTCGGAGAGTGGCTGAATGTCATGCTGTTGCACGATGGGCGGCATGGCTCCTAGATAGGAAGCGAGGACGAACGAATTGCCGGTAGCCACATCGACTCCGTGCGTGCCAAAGGAGCAGCAGACGGTTGCGTCTCCGTAGGCGTAGTAGCCGGTGTTGGCGGTTACGGCGATGACGAGTTTGCCCGCCTGCTGCGGGATCTGCTTGAAGATGGCTCGCTGGACGTATTCGAGGTCGGCCATTCCGAGGCGTGTATTTGTGCTCTTGGAGGTGAGGACGTAGCCGTAGCCTGCGGGGATTTCGACGGTGACGGGATGGATTTTGGGCTTTCCGAGAAGGGTGTGCCATCCGCCCGTGGTTCCTGTGGTTGCGCGCAGCATCGCGTCGACGTACTGCGTTTTGCCCTGGGTTCCAAAGGCTGCTTTCGAGAACACGGGAGAGTGGAGCACCTGCTGGACGTCTGTTGCGGCGTCGAGCGTCTGCTGGCTTCTGCCTGCGGCAGCGTCGAAAACGAGGCGTACCGGCACCAGAACGGTTGGAATTTCGGTGGTCCCGCCCTGCGCGGAGTCGTGCCCCGGAAGAGTTATGGTGGTCTGGCCCCTGGTGTACCTGAAGGTGGGCGTCGTTCCCTGCGCGTAGACCGCGACTCCGGAGAGCATGACGAATATGGCTGGCAGCAAGCGTGCGGTTTTCATAAGAAGATGATGATACCTTGCGACGTCCGGGTCGGGCGGAAGTTGTGGGTTGATTCCGACGGAGGGGCTCCTTCTCCATTCACTGTGGCAAAGCGCCCGTTCGGGGGCTTTGTTTCGCGTTCGGCGCGAAACGTGTGTTTCAATTCGAGCAAGGGAGGAAGCAATTGCGGAAGATCATTGTGGGTTTGGCCGTCGCAGGTATTGTGGTATCGGCGCTGGCGTGGCAGGTTCATTATTCAACGGCGGTGCAGCCGTGCGACATCAACTCGCACTGGGACTGCGGGATTGTTAACCACAGCCGGTATTCGATGATGGGGCCGATTCCGGTGGCGGCGATTGGAGTGGCGGGGTACCTGCTGCTGGGATTGCTGGCGTGGTTTCGCAGGAGTTGGTGGACCGCTCTATTTGCATGGGCCGGGGTTGGGTTTGCGGCGTATCTGAGCTATCTGGAAGCGTACGTTTTGCAGGTGTGGTGTCTGTACTGCGTGATTTCGCAATGCCTGATTGCGCTGATTGCGATTCTGGCGACGATTGAGCTGATACGAGAGTTTGTGGGCGTGGCATCGGAGATGATCGAACGGGCGATCAAGAATTTGCGGTATAGCTAAAACCTTCTCCTGCGATACAAGGTGCGGCAGTTTCTTATCGTGAGGACGATGGCCCCCGGGGGCTGACTTGTCTGCCGAATTGCTCCAGGGCTATAGTCTTGAGGTACCGATTTTCCGGCCTGGGAAGACTCCAGACCGGCGAACCACTTAGTACGTCGGACTTCTTGTAAGCACCTTCTACATTATTCAGGAGGAGACAATGCCCGATCCCTCGAGTCCAAAGGATAGTTCCCTGCAAAATCGACACGAAAGCCAATCCGCTGAAGGTGGCGGCCACGGGATATCCCGCCGCGGTTTCCTGAAGGGTGCTGGATTGACCGCCGCTGGGTCAGCGCTGCTGGAGCCAGTTCGCGCGTTCAGCAGCGAGATGGCTGCCGCGGCCAATTCGGGCGTCACGGAACTCGGTCCCGGGCCTGTTCCCGTTCAGCTTCGCGTGAATGGCAAAGAGCATGCCGTGAGCATTGAGCCACGCACTACGCTCGCCGATGCGCTGCGCATTCATCTGGGGATGACCGGAACCAAAATCATCTGCGATCGCGGAGCGTGTTCGGGCTGTACTGTGTGGCTCGACAAAGTTCCGGTGAATAGCTGCATGATGCTGGCGATGGATGCCGTTGGCCATGACGTGACCACGATCGAAGGGCTGTCCCACGACGGCGAGGCACATCCGTTGCAAGTTGCATTTGTGAAACACGATGCGATGCAGTGCGGGTTCTGCACGCCGGGAATGGTGATGAGCTGCGCGGCTTTGCTGGAAAAGAATCCTCATCCATCGGAGCATGACGTGCGCCTTGCGATTGCGGGCAATCTGTGCCGCTGCGGGACTTATCCGAAGATCTTCTCTGCCACATTGGAGGCTGCGGACAACATTCGCAGAGCATGATGTGATTCCCACATCTCTGCGAGATGTGGGGCACCCGTAATATTCGCAGAGCGTGATGGAGGCATTATGGTGACTCACACGAAGAATGATTCGCTGCTACAGAGTGCGGCTGCGCCGGCAGAAAATGCCGATAAGAAAACTGTCGAAATGCCGGTTGGCGTGCCGGGCTATACGTTGCGCGACGAGCAACGCGAGGTTCCGGTCACGGAACCGCCGGTGTGGCCGATCAACAAAGATCTGAAATATGTCGGGAAGCCGCACGAACGCCTGGACGGGCTTGCCAAAGCTACCGGCCAGGCGCGCTACACGGCGGATATGCAGTTACCCGGCATGCTGTACGCGAAGTTCGTAAACTCTTCTTTGCCTCACGCGAAGGTCGTTTCTGTCGATACATCTGCGGCGGAGCGGCATCCGGGGGTTAAGGGCGTCCACGTCATTCAGCATGTTGATGGTGGCGCGGTTCTGCGCGATCCTTCGCTCGAGCAGGTGAAATATCCGGTGGTTCGATATGCAGGGCAGCCCATTGCGGCTGTCGCGGCCGCAACACCGTATGCGGCAGAGGAAGCGGCTGCGCTGGTGAAAGTGCAATATGAGCCCATGAAGTTTGTCGTGGACCTGGATAAAGCGCGTGCAGCGAATGCGCCGCTGGTTTTTCCCGGAGCCGCGGATGCAGAGGGAACCGCGGGAGGCGGAGGCGGTCCGCATGACGTGCCGCAAACCGGGAATGTTCACGGGCCTTCAATCCATACGAGCGGGGATGCGAAGCAAGGATTTGAAAGCGCCGAAGCGGTTGCCGAAGGGCACTACAAGACGCAGGTGCAAACACACTCTGCGCTGGAAACACATGGTGTAGTTGCTGATTGGAAGCCGGATATGCTGACGGTCTGGGCTTCCACCCAGGGCACGGCAAGCGTGCGTGAGGAACTGGCGGGCTTCTTCAAACTTCCCATGTCGCGGGTGCGGGTCATCACTGAATACATGGGAGGCGGCTTCGGAGCGAAGTTTGGAGCAGGGAACGCAGGCGTCGTTGCTGCTGCGCTGTCCAAAAAGACCGGAGCACCTGTTCGGCTGATGCTGGACCGCAAAGAGGAACATCTTTCGGTCGGCAATCGTCCGAGCTCTGACCAGATGCTGCGCATCGGCGCAAGTAAGGACGGAAGCCTCTCGGCGATTCATCTGGTGAGTTATGGGACGGCGGGATGCGGGACTGGCTCGGGATGCGCCGGGCCGGCGCGGAATCTTTATAAATACGCGGCTATCCACACCGAGGAGAACGACGTATTTACGAATGCGGGTCCGGGCACGGCGATGCGGGCGCCTGGACATCCGCCTGGAGCATTCGCGCTGGAACAGACGATCGACGACCTTGCGGCCAAGCTTAATCTTGACCCCATCACCTTCCGGGACGGGATTGACGAGCATCCGGTGCGCAGGGTGGAGCGGAAGATCGCACGGGAAAGTGACCTATGGAAATCGCGCAATCCGATTGCCGGCGCAGACCGTGGCCCAATCAAACGAGGTGTGGGCCTCGCGCAATCGGTCTGGTATCGCTTTGTAAGGATGAATTCATCCGCTGAGGTTCGTGTTCACAAAGACGGATCGATTGAAGTGCTGTCGGCGGTGCAGGACATCGGTTCCGGAATTCGAACCGTGATGGCGCAGATTCTGGCGGAGCAGTTTGGCGTGCCGCCGGAACAGATTGTTGTGCGAATTGGCGATACTAATTATCCGGTTGGTCCGAATTCCGGCGGGAGTGTAACAACGCTTTCGCTGACGCCTGCCGTTCGCGATGCTGCGTGGCAGGCTTCACAGAAGTTTCTGGCCGAGATCGCTCCCGCGTTCGACACCAGCGCCGGCGATCTGGAGTTGGTGAATGGGCAGGTTCGCAGCAAGTCGGGGAAGATGCAGCCCGTCAGCTTCAAACGCGCAGCCGCCAAAATGAAGACTGAGCAGATTGCGGTGCAGTCGAAACGAGTTCCGGACTATGACCGCAGCAAATATCTAACGTATGGCGGGCTGGATGTGGTTGAGGTGAAAGTGGACACCGAGGTAGGGCGCGTCCATGTGTCGCGTGTCTTTTCGGTGCATGACTGCGGGCGTCCCATGAATCCGGCGCAAGTGATCAGCCAGATCAACGGCGGCGTTATCCAGGGAATTTCGTACACCCTGTTTGAAAACCGCCTGATCGATCCCAATTACGGCCTCATGGTAAACCCGAATCTGGATCAGTACAAAATCACCGGCTCGTGCGAAACACCTGACATTCAGGTGCATCTGGTGGAGGCGTATCTTGGGCAAAGCTCTACGGACGCATCCGGAATTGGCGAGGCGGCGGGGATTATTTCCGTGGGAGCCGCGATTGGCAACGCCGTTTATAACGCTCTCGGTGTCCGCATACGCCAGACG
>JBOGMA010000391.1:0-1996 GCA_050746465.1 Acidobacteriaceae bacterium | reverse complement strand
ACGTAGAGCGCGGAGAGGTCGCCGCGTCCGGCGGCGTCGAACATCTGGATAAGATCGAGGCCGGGGGTGGTTGGGAGCGTGCTGCCGTACTCGTCGGCGAAGTGTGCCGATGAGGTAACGGGAACGTAGCCTGGCAGCAGGTCCGGAAGCAAGCCCATGTCCGCCGCGCCGTGCGAGTTGGAGTAATCGCCGAGGCAGGCGAACTTCGTATTCGGCAACGACAGACCGAACTGAACGAGCGCGGTGATGTCGCGTCCGCGCAACTCCGAACCGAATGCGATGATGAGCGATTCTTCCTTGCTCACCGCTTCGCGGAAAGCCGCGGTTGTGTCGTCGCCCGCAAAGGCGGATTCCGTACCAGCGAGGTACTGGACGAATGCTGCGTAGGCGGTCTGCGGAATCGTAACTTCGGCCTTGGCCTGGCGGCGGAGTTTGATGTCGGCGTGGTTCGCGAGGTAGAGCCGGGCACGATTCTGGCGGACGTTGGCGCGAATCTGCCAGGCGAGCGCGGGATGCTGCTCGGTGGGATCGTTGCCGATGAGGAGGATTGCGGGAGCTTCGAGGAAATCGCGCAGACTGGCTTCTCGACCGGCATGCCCCTTGAGCGCGGCAGCGAAGGCCGGGTAGTCAGCGGTGCGGTGATGGTCGATGTTGTTGGTTCCGAGGACCGTCCGCGCGAATTTCTGGAGAAGATAGCTTTCTTCATTGGTCGTGCGGTTGGAACCGATGACTCCGATGGCTTTTCCGCCGCGTTCGTCGCGAATCTGCTTGAGGTGGCGGCCGGCGAAATCGAGAGCCTCTTCCCAACTGACGGGAGCGAGCTTGCCGTCGGCCTGGCGGACGAGCGGCTTGGTGATGCGCTCCGTGTGGGTCGTGAAGTCGAAGGCGTAGCGGCCCTTGATGCACAGGAAGTCGCCGTTTGCGCCGCTCTTGTCGCGGTTGTTGCCGCGGATAATTTCCGTGCCTTCCGTTACGGTGCGCACGCCGAGAGTGGTTTTGCAGCCGTCGCCGCAGTGCGTGCAGACGGTAGCGACGTGGTTCATTTCCCACGGGCGGGTCTTATAGCGATAGGTCCCGGAGGTGAGCGCGCCGACGGGGCAAACGTCGATGCACATGCCGCACTCCTCGCAGTTGAGATGGTCTTCGCTGTTGGGGGCAATCACGCTGCCGACATTGCGGTTTTCAACTGCGAGCGCCCACACGTCCATACCTTCGCCGCAGACTCGCACGCAACGATAGCAGAGGATGCAGCGCGGACGATCGAAGAAGACGACGGGCGACCATTGCTGCTCGTCGCGGTGCTCCTTCATTTCGACGTACTTTGAAACTCCGGGACCATACTTGAAGGTCATGTCCTGGAGTTCGCATTCGCCGCCCTTGTCGCAGACGGGGCAATCGAGCGGGTGATTGCCGAGCACCAGCTCGACCATGCCCTTGCGCGCCTGCTTGATCTCGTCGGTCTCGGTGGCGACAACCATGCCTTCGGCGACCTGCGTGGTGCAGGCGGTCTGGAGCTTGGGAACTTTCTCAAGGCGCACGAGGCACATGCGGCAGGCGGCCTGCAGAGAGAGTCCGGGATAGTAACAGAAAGCCGGAATCTCAATGCCCGCAGCTTTGCAGGCGTCAATGAGCAGCGTGCCCTTGGGGGCCGTGATCTTTTTGCCGTCGACGGTGAGTGTTACGTCAGCCATTCTTCTTCCTTGCGCTAAACCAGCGCTGCTTCCTGCTCGCGCACGTGCTTGTACGGGCAGCCTTTGCCGTTCAGGTGGTCTTCAAACTCTTTGCGAAATTTCTTGACGAAGCCGATGGTGGGCATCGCCGCGGCGTCACCTAGTGGGCAAAAGGTGCGGCCCAGCATGTTTTCCGCGAGATAGCGGATGTTGTCAATGTCCTTGTCCACTGCGCCGCCGGCATGCAGGCGGGTGATGGATTTTTTGAGCCAGTCCGTCCCTTCGCGGCAGGGAATGCACCAGCCGCAGCTTTCGTGCTGGTAGAA
>JBOGMA010000390.1:0-6102 GCA_050746465.1 Acidobacteriaceae bacterium | reverse complement strand
CCTTTACCATGCAATGATTTTAAGACTGATGACTTTGCAGATGGTGGCGACACATCTGGAGCGGCTGAAGGCGCTGCCGCGACAGCTTGCGGCGCCGTTGCCAGGATGGGAAGCCGAAGTGGGCGAGATTGCCGGGCAACTCTATCAGTCCAAGGGATTTTTGTATCTTGGGCGAGCGATCCATTATGCGATGGCGCGGGAGGGCGCGCTGAAGCTGAAGGAGTCGGCCTACATGCAGGCGGAGGGGTATCCGGCGGGAGAGTTGAAGCATGGGCCGAACGCGCTGGTAAGCCCGGAGGCTCCGCTGGTAGTGCTGGCGACGCGGGACAACGAGGATCCCGACTCGGTGCTGCGATATGAGAAGACTCTGCAATTGATGCGCGACATGAAGGCACAGGGGGCGACGATCTTCTCGGTAAGAAACGAGGGTGATGATGAGGCGGCTGGGCTGAGCCGGTATTCGGTCGGAGTGCCCGCGGCGGACGAGTTTCTGCTGCCGCTCCTGGAGGTGGTTCCGTTGCAGCTATTCGCGTACTTCACTGCGATTCGGAACGGAGTGAATGTGGACGCTCCGCGAAACCTGGTGAAGGCGGTGGTGCGGGAGTAGGGCGCTTTGCGCTGAAGGTATGATGGGCGGAATGTTGATGCGGACGCGCATTTTGATTGCAACTGTGCTGTTCGGAGCGGTGCTCGCGCCTTCGGCATTGTTTGCGCAGAGTGAGGCATTCCATCAGCGTTTTGATGCCGTCCTGGCGCGGCACGGGATTGTGGGCGGCGGCATCGCCATCGTTCACGGACAGGACCCGGCCAAGGAGTTTTTCTTCGGCGTGATGCGTAACGGGAGCAATCATCGTATCGACGCGGAGACCTCGTATAACTGGGCGTCGATCACCAAAACCATGACGGCGATTGCCATCCTGCAACTTCGCGATCGTGGCAAACTCTCTCTGAACGACCCCGCAGTGCGCTATGTGCCGGAATTGCGGCAGGTGCATGATGAATTCGGGCCGGTTGATGCGATTACGATCCGCGACCTCCTTACGCACAGCGCGGGCTTTCGCAATCCTACATGGCCCTGGGACTGCGATGATCGAACGAATTGCGATTGGCAGCCGTTCGAGCCGACGCGCTGGGCACAGATAGTAGCGATGCTGCCGTACACGCACGTTGCGTTCCGGCCGGGGACGCAGTGGAGCTATTCCAACCTGGGCTATGTGTTTCTCGGACAGATCATCGAGCGGATCAGCGGCGATGATTTTGAAGTCTACATTGACAAGAATATTCTGAAGCCGCTGGGCATGACGCAGAGCTACTTTGATCGCTCGCCTTACTTTCTGGAGTCGCATGTTTCGGCGAGCTATTTGCGCGCGGGAGACAAGCTGACCGAGCAGCCGTTCAACTTCGATACCGGAATCACGACCTCAAACAGCGGCTTGAAGGCTCCTATTACCGATATGGTGAAGTATCTTCGATTTCTTATCGGCGACGCTTCTAATCCGGTCTACGATTTTGTTCTGAAGCGCAGTTCTCTTGAGGAAGCGTGGACCGGTGTGCTGCCGGTTGCGGAGCAGGGCGGAAGTCCGACGGCGTACACGAAGGGTTCGCCGAAGATGGGGCTGGGCTTCTTTGTGCTTAATCGCGATGGGCATCGTTACATCTATCACGATGGAGACCAGGGAGGATTCTCCTCCGAGATGTTTATCGATCCTGCGCGGCATGAGGCCAGCATTCTGGTGGTCAATACGACAGATACGGGAGCACCCGCGCCGGCGGCCGCTCTGCATCCCGAATCCAACACCGAACCGGAGCCGGGGACCGATCTGCGACTCACGCTGCGCGAGGAACTGATCGAGCATGTGTTTCCCTTGATGGCTGAGAACGGCGCTTCGGGAAAATAGCTGCTGTTAGTTGCTGCCGTAGACGGGGATTGAGGCGCCGTGGATGAGGCGGGCCTCTTCGCTACAGAGGAAGAGGATGACGCGGGCGATTTCTTCCGGTTTGGGCCACTTGGTGAAGTCGGCCTGGGGCATGGCGCGGCGATTGGGCTCAGTGTCGATGATGCTGGGCAGGACCGAATTGGCTCGGACGCCGGTTCCCTTGAGGTCGGCGGCGAGCGAGTCGATCATAGCGACGGCGGCGGCTTTGGAGGCGGCATAGGCGAAGGCTCCGGCGGCGTGATCGAGAGCGGCGCGGGCGGCGATGTTGACGATTGCTCCGCTGTGCTGCTTGAGCATGGCAGGAACGACGGCGCGGGTGAGCAGGTAACCGGCGCGGAGGTTGAGGGTGAGCATGCGGTCCAGCGTCGCGGGGTCAGTTTGCCAGAGGGGCGGGCCGGCGGCGTAGCCTCCGATGGTGTTGACCAGGGCGTCGATGCGTCCGTTGTCTGATGTCAGGGTTTCGACGAGGTGGGTTACAGCGGCTTCATCGGTGGCATCGACCTGATGTCCCTGAAGCAAGGGAGCGGCTGGGCCAGCGGCGTTTTTCAGGGCGACGAATTCGGGGTCGGCGCGGTAGGTTACGGCTACCTGGGCACCCTGGTTGAGGAAGGCGAGGCTTACGGCGCGGCCCAGGCCTCCGGTTCCCCCGGCAACGAGGACGCGTTGACCTTCAAGATGTTCAGGCATGCGATACTCCTTCATTCTTTGGGCGGGGAAATGGTTTCGGCGCTTAGATTTTTATTCTATCTGCGGCAGGTAGTTGGGTTGCGAAAGCTGAACCCGGGGCTCAGCCTGCCAATGAAGTCTGTGCGCTTGCGGTGAGATGCCCCAGGCCCGCTCCATCGACGGTAGCCCGAATCATGGCATCGCATCCCATGCAGGAGTTAATCATCATGTGATAGAGACGCCGGTCCGTCCAGTCCTGACCGAAGTATTTCCGGATGTAGGCGGCGCGGCGCTTGTCGGTAGCTGCGAGTTCCCTTTCCGCATCGCCGGCGTGCTCGGGAAATTGCTGTTCGAACCACTGCACTTTGCGCCACTGGGCGGCGTAGATGAATACATGGAACGCGCCCGGGGCCTGGGACAGAACGCTGGCGGCGCCTCGGCCAATGATTACGCACTGTCCCTCTTCAGCCAGCTTCTTCATGTAGTCGCGGACAAAGGCCACCATGCTCTCACTGTCGAAGATATCGGACTCGGCGGAGAGGCGTTCCCATGAACCATGCCAGAACGCTTTGCCGATGCGGTAATACCAGGGGTCCAGTTTTTCGTCGCACTCCTCGGCAAGGTTGGGGGAAACGCCGGCCTTTTTGGCGATCTCTTCGATAAGGCAGCGATCGATCAGACGCCAGCCAAGATTCTGGGCGAGCCGATGGGCGAACTCCGCCCCTCGGCTGCCGTACTCCCGCTCGACCGTGATGACCCGAATCATGGTTCTTTTAAAACGCTCCGAGCCGATGCTAGCACCGCCAGGAATGACTTTTCCAGTGGGATCGGAGCGCGGGAATCAGCGAACGATGATGGAAGAAACCCGGTTGTTCCATGTGTGTCCGCCGCGGAACGGCACATTCCTGAGATCCGCCACGCTGTTGCGAAGCACCACACTGCCGTTGCGGAAATTGCTGTCGTTGAAAATCTGTACTGTGGCGCGGCCAAATATCTGGATAGAGGAGAGATTGTCGCCAAATCCGCCGGGCAAATGCGGAAGCCGGTCTCCAGCGCGGACACAGAAATGATTGCCGCGGAAGGGCGCTGTCGAGTAGAAGCAGGCTCCATCGCGGGGATTCGGGCGGCGGTTCCAGGATGGATTCCAGGCGTTGTTCTGCGGCCCGTAAGCCCAGTTGTTGTCCGGCGGCGGGTTCATATATCCGGGCGCATTCCGGCCATAACCGCCGCCCATCACGATGATGGAGGAAATCCGGTTGTTCCAGGTGTGACCGTCACGGAAGGGAACGTTGCGCAGGTCCGGCACGCTGCGGCCAATTTCGACGCCGCCGTTGCGATAATTACTGTCGTTAAATACGCGAACCGTGGCTCCGCCAAAAAGCCGGATGGACGAGATGTTGTCGCCAAAATTGGAGGGCAGGTGCGGAATGCGGTCACCAGCGCGCACGCAGAAGTGGTTTCCGCGGAACGGAGCTGTTGAATAGAAGCAAGCGCCCTGGCCGGGGTCCGGACGCTGGTTCCAGGACGGATTCCAGGCGTAGCCTCCTGAACCGTAAGTCCAGGGCTCATTCCGGCGGTGCTGAGCCGACGCACTGACGATACCGACAATGAATACCAGCGTGAGAAAAGCTGCAATACGCTTCATAAAGCTCCTCCGTGGGTTGAGAATGCTGATCGGATTCGGCCCGCCGCGACTGCACGCCAGCCCCCCTCCAAAGGCTTGAGATGATCGCGCTAGCAGAGGGGGATGCAATTTGTATTGCATCTTACAGAAAAGAAAAGCGCCACCCCGAAGGATGGCGCTTTTTGTTGATGAAAAACCCGAATCGTGTCGGGAAAAACATCCCCTCAGGGGCTAAAGCCCACAGATTTTTTTGGCTCTTTGCGGCACGGCTGAAGCCGCGCCCTGATACAAAACCAGGTTTGTCAGCAGCAAAGAAAAGCGCCACCCCGAAGGATGGCGCTTTTTGGCTTTCTGGAGGAAGGACTCTATTGCATTGCTCGCAGTTCTATTGCTCGCGTTTCCAGTTCATCAGGTCGCCGAGCGTGGTGGTGGAGCTGGAAACGGGGGCCTTATAGGACTCGACTTCGGCGCGGCTGGCTTCTTCGCCAACGGCGCGAAGGCTTAGCCCGACTTTCTTTTCATCTTGATTCATCTTGATGATCTTGAAGTCGTGTTCATCGCCCTGATCGAGCTTCACCGGCGTTCCGTGCTGGTCGGTGGCTTCGGAGATGTGGCACAGGCCCTCAACTCCTTCCGCAATTTCCACGAAGGCGCCAAACTGGGCCGTCCGCAGGACCTTGCCATGAATCACATCGCCGACGCGGTGCTGCGCGAAGAAGGTGTCCCAGACATCCGGCTGAAGCTGCTTGATGCCGAGCGACAGACGGCGGTTCTCCGGCTCGACGCCGAGAACTACAGCCTTTACCTTTTCGCCCTTCTTCAGCACTTCGGAGGGATGCTTCACGCGTTTGGTCCAGCTCAGGTTGCTGACGTGAACCAGTCCGTCGATTCCGTCTTCAATCTCGATGAAGGCGCCGAAGTCTGTGAGGTTGCGTACGCGGCCTTCGACATTGGTGCCGACGGGGTAGCGCGCGACGAGGTGCTCCCAGGGATTCTCCTGCAACTGCTTCATGCCAAGAGAGATACGGCGGTCGCTGGGATTGACAGCCAGAACCACGGTTTCGACCTCTTCGCCTGGCTTGACCAGCTTCGAGGGATGCTTCATCCGCTTGGACCAGGTCATTTCCGAGACATGGACCAGACCTTCGATGCCCTGCTCCAGTTCCACGAATGCGCCATAGTCGGTCACGCTCAGGATGCGGCCGCGAACGTGCGCGCCAATCGGATAGCGTTCGATGGCATCGAGCCAGGGATCGGGCGTAAGTTGCTTGAATCCAAGCGAAACCCGCTGCTTGTCTTTGTCGAATTTCAGGACCTTGACCTGAATTTCGTCGCCGACATTGACGAGGTCGCGCGGATGGGTGAGCCGCCCCCAGGACATGTCGGTGATGTGAAGCAGGCCGTCAATTCCGCCGAGATCGACGAAAGCGCCGTAGTCGGTGAGGTTCTTGACCGTGCCGGTAAGCACGCTGCCTTCTTCAAGGTGTTCGAGGGTAACGGAGCGCTTGGCATTCTGCTCCTCTTCGAGAAGCTCCTTACGGGAAATGACGATATTTCCGCGCTTTTTGTTCAGCTTGATGACGCGAACTTCGATCTGCTGGCCGATGTAGGCGTCGAGGTTGCGAACGGGGCGAATCTCAAGCTGCGAGCCGGGCAGAAATGCCTTGGTCCCGATATACACGGTAAGACCGCCCTTTACACGGCTGATGACAGTGCCGAGGACCGGGGTCTTCTCATTAGCGGCCTTTTCGATGGTGTCCCAAACACGAAGCCGCAGAGCTTTGTCATAGCTGAGTTGGTAGCCGCCTTCCGGATCCTCGCGCTCAATGACCACCTCGACAGGGTCGCCGGTCTTCAGCTTGGGCTGGCCATTGT
>JBOGMA010000389.1:0-3841 GCA_050746465.1 Acidobacteriaceae bacterium | reverse complement strand
TCGAGGAGGCGCGCAAGATTCTCAACCTCTATTACCGGAATGCGGTGAGGCGGCAGAAGCGCGCGACTTCCCGACTGATTTTGCGCGGCAGTAGCGCTGACCTCGAGCTTCTTGGGCGATCGGTTCCTTCCGCGGCGAATGGTGTTGAAGCGCGCCTCGACGTGGATACAATTCTCCGCGATACTCCTCTCAAGATTCGCCACGTGCTTTTGGCAAGATACGGCGCACGAACCCAATGGGACGAGTTGGCGAAGGCTCTCGACACGTCGAAGGATGCCATCCGCATGGCTAGCAGGAGAGAACTAGAGCGCCTTCGCAACAAGTTGCGTATTCAATGCCGCGTCGAGAAGCAAGATTCGGATTGAGGGAATCCTACGGAAAGGATGCAGTGGACAATCACCGGAATTTCCTTGAAGACGATGACAACGACACCGCGCTCTTCGAACGATTTCAGCAGCAGGTCCTCGATCACTGTCCTAATCTTGAGCGGACCGACTGCCCCTCCCCCTCTATTCTAAGAGCCTTTGTCGAAAACCCCGCATCCGTCACTTCTGCGGAGTTGAATGGTCTTCATATTCTTAAGTGTGCTGAATGCACGCGCGACCTGATAAAATTCCGTAAGAAGCGTGAGTCTGGATAGCTGCTGGAATCAGCATTCTTGTGGAAACTTGCGGCTCTGTAACATGTGCAGCTATAGCCAAATGTGCTTCCGATTCGGGTGAGTTCCTATGCACTTCTCCGCGTAGGGCGGACAAGACGAAGGGCCGTATCCAATTGTCGTGTGAAACTCCTCAGATGCCGCAACTCAAGGCTGCGGAGCGTTGCTCCGCGAGGTTTTGACATCATGTAACTGCAGAGTTGAACGGCAATAGCGATCGGAGAAATCAGCGCAAAGCCGGAGTCGATTGCTTCTGGCCGAAGAAGCTTAGCCCACCATGAGCGATAACCCGAGACAAGGGGGGGTAGCCCGTCTTCCGGTAACTGTGCTCGCAGTTGCTCAAACGCCATGAATGGATTGCCGATTCCCCCTTGGTCCCAATCAATGAAACGACAACCAACCTTGTTTGGAATGATGTTGTCGAGTTGCAGGTCATTATGGATCAGGGTGTCCGGGATGCCGATTGCATCGAGACGATAGCATGCCTCTTCTGTCGCTTCGCATATGTCCCTAAGCCGCTGTCTTCCAAATCGGGGCAGTCCATGAACATCCTGCGCGGCCATCGCCTCTTCGAGGCGAGAAGCGACGGGGACAATTTTGTCTCGGACCTGTTCAAGTCTCCAGTCGGCGCAGCCGCAGTCCAGTAACTTCTGCAGGTGCTTCATGCTGGCACCCTGGAGTTCCGCCAGACAGCGCGATATCCTATGAATTGCCTTTCTATCCGCGAGGCTGCCGTCATCTGCAGCGCTCGCTCCTCCATTATCCATTAGCCACGCTCCCCATCCTTGATGAGAAGAGATCACTTTGGGAAGATAGTCGGGAAAGATGGATGCGAGAGCCGCTGTAATCCGATGCTCGTAGCTTTGGGTTGGGTCAACCGCCTTCAACCACAAAGTTACCCCCTTCCGTGAAGAGAGCTGAAGCAAGAATGCGCTGGAACTCCCATTCCATTGCTGCGCTTCACAGATGGTGTCATCAGGAACAAGCGCCGCCTCTCGTTCGACCCAGTTCAGGGCTTCATGGATCCAGCCCAGACGCGAAAACCTCGGTCCTCTGCTCCTTGCGTCGAGAAAGCCGCTCAGAAGTGACAATTCCTGTTCGGATAGGCCACTACCGAAGAGCGCCTCGGCCTTCACCCACTTGGCTGTCCCAAGCAAATCGCCGCATTTGGACGGGAACAGTAGTTCTGCAAGGATGATGCTGGTGCTTTCTGAAAAAGACTCAAGCCTATCAAGGATGAAAGCCTTGATCCCCCAACGCCGCTTGATCTCCGCTTGTATCTGTTTCGTGGGTCGCGACCATCGAGGGATTGAAAGATGCGGAAGCTGTGGCACACCAGCGGTCATATTGGCAAGTGCCGAGCCGTCCCGTGCGTTCACGAGTATTAGGCGATAGCATTCTTTCAGCGGATTGAAACAATCGGCCAGAGCGCACCGCCACGTTCGATCCGAACCCGGCGCAAGGCAAGCGCCAGCTTCTTTTCCCCTGGTCTGAATACCTTTACCGTAGCTCTGTTTCTTTAGCGATGTGCATATTTCGTGCTCCGGTCAAGGCATACGCCCCAAAAGGTTATGACGTTGACTTTGACTTACACCGCCTGCTCACACAACAAGTACCGCATTACAGAACGCGACAAAATGCTGAGGCACCGCCTTGGCATGTTCCGTCGGCATCACCAGAATGTGCATCCTGGATTGCGCAGCGTGTCGAAAAAGCAACGAATGAAAAGAGCATCTGGCGTGGAAACATCACCCGTACTCTGATTGCGCATCACCTTTCAAATACCCATTCTCATACGAGATGCCTCACCGAAACGTACTGGAGCTCACAACCCATTGAGTTGCGTGCCAGAACACGGAGCTAAACGGCCGCGCTCAACCTGCCGGGATGCCGTACCCGGTAAGGAACTCTATGGGATATCCGTAGGGTCTCATGTGTCGTTCGCGACACAAGCTGCGAAGAGATATTGTCCGATTCCTAGGAACCATTTTCCCTTTGTATGTGGCGTGTAATCGCGAACCCGAACGAATGAGTTTGGAACTCGAAGCGGACGCAAGATAGAACCCTAGGTCGGGATCATGAGGAACCCCATCCTCCACTGGAAGAGCAATCGACGATCCCAGATGCAGGTAGTTGTACGCAGCGGCTGCGCTGCAACCCTCGTCCAGTATCAGTACAGGAAGCATGATTTTAACACCGCTCGATGGGCATACGGGCCCGTCTTGACTCTGTGGACATTTGCCAATTCCTCGATGGCCTTTTGGAGAATCCGTGGCGGCTCATGATCAGAATTCGCTCACGGGCGCAGACCGAATGTCGATCTGGTAGTCTAATTTATTAAACTTGTCAAGCACAATTTTTCGAGAGGGAAAGCGCCGGGGCGAAACCCTTCCCTGCGCGATGAAATTCGGACTTCCGAAGCAAATCCTTCAGAACTGATCTAAGCTACTCACCTTCAGAGATTTACAAGGATAGTCTCGGGGGCCGCAGCTGTGAGTACTACTGACAGTTGCCCACTTTTTGAAGCATGGATGCCTGTTGATTCCCGACATTTGATCTGAATTCTTATCCAGAAGTTGGAAAATGGCGCCGAGGCGAGTTCTATACCGGGGCGCCGCAATGAAGAGAATCTGTGGAGCAAATGCAACATGATCAATAGAGACAGAAGACGCTCGCTCGCTGGCGTGAGATCGTTTGGCTGTGCGAACGGTTTAGCTCTTTGCAGGGTGATTCACAGTATTCAGCCGAATGGAGGGAAGTAGCCTAAACCCTCGGCCTCGAATGTTTTCAACTGGATCTGGCAGACCATTTCTGGTCATCTTCTGACGTAAGCGTCGGAGCAACCCAGCCAAAGCAGGTTGGGACCGGCGGATGTGATTTCCCCACACTTCATCGAGGATTTTGTCGGGCGAGAAGACACGCGACGGGCTGGATGCGAGTGTTTCAAGAAGCTTCATCTCGCGGTGCGCAAGAACGATTGGCTTTTCGTCTGCCAGGAGGACCCGCGCCTTTCGGTCAAGAGTGAAACGGCCAATAGCTATGCGACGCTCGGCTTTGGCGGCTAACCCAAGATCGCGTTCGCTGCGGCGGAGGTGCGCATGAAGTCGCGACAGGAGTATGGAAATTGGGGCTTTCTTGACCATGTAATCGTCAGCTCCGGCATCCAGCGAGGCGGTTTCGTAT
>JBOGMA010000388.1:0-4193 GCA_050746465.1 Acidobacteriaceae bacterium | reverse complement strand
GTCGTCGGCGGCTCCGGGAGTGGTTTCGATGTCGATCTCGGTGTATGTGATTCCGTGTTTGTTGAGGAAGCGCTTGGCCTCGCGGCAGTCGCGGCACCATGTCGCGCTGTAGAGGGTTAAATCCATGCATCTATGATAAACGCTGCCGCGGTTTGGTGGCTTTGGCGGCGCGCCAGGTGGAACGAGACAATTTAGACTGAAGAAGCATGATTCCTACACTTGAATGGACCGATTATGGGGTGCGTTTTCTGGACCAGACGCGCCTGCCTCTGGAAGAAACTTACGTCCTGGCAAAGAGTTACCGGGACGTTGCCGCTGTGATCACGACGATGGTGGTGCGCGGGGCTCCGGCGATAGGCGTGTCTGCCGCGATGGGAATGGCTCTGGCGGCGAAGCAGAGCGCAGCGAGGGATGCAGGCGAGCTTTCGCTGGAGTTGGAGGAAGCGGGGAAAGTTCTGGCGGCGACCCGGCCTACGGCGGTGAATCTTTTCTGGGCGATTCAGCAGATGAGGGAGCGTTTTGAGGAGTTGAAGAAGCAGCCTGGGGCCTCGCTGGACGGGATTCGGGAAGGGCTGATTACCGAGGCCCTGAAGATGTACGACGAGGACATTGCGGCGTGCCGGGCGATGGGGGATTTTGGCGCGGAATTGATGCCGGAGTCCGGCGGCGTACTTACGCACTGCAATGCCGGCGCGCTGGCTACCTGCGGGTATGGAACGGCTCTGGGGGTGATTCGGAGCGCGGTGGCGCGGGGGCGCAGGATTCATGTTTACGCGGATGAGACGCGGCCATTTTTGCAGGGCGCGCGGTTGACGGCGTGGGAACTGATGCATGACGGGATTGCGACGACGGTGCTGTGCGACAACATGGCGGCCAGCCGGATGCGGGCGGGGAAGATTCACGCGGTGGTGGTGGGCGCGGATCGGATTGCGGCGAATGGCGACGTGGCGAACAAGATTGGAACCTACGGTGTGGCGGTGCTGGCGAAGGAACATGGGATTCCGTTTTATGTAGCGGCTCCGTGGTCCACGATTGATTTGAATACGCCGACTGGAGATTCGATTCC
This sequence comes from Acidobacteriaceae bacterium, assembly GCA_050746465.1. GTDB lineage: Bacteria > Acidobacteriota > Terriglobia > Terriglobales > Acidobacteriaceae > Silvibacterium. The sequence goes on along the minus strand of JBOGMA010000388.1, from coordinate 3,127 downwards.
GATTGAGGAGCGGGCGGCGGTGGAGGTTACGCATCATGGCGGGAAGCAGTTGACCCCGCATGGCGTGGGGATTGAGAACCCGGCGTTTGATGTGACTCTGGCGAAATATGTAACCGCGATTGTTACGGAGCGGGGAGTGCTTAGGGCGCCGTATGAGGAGTCGCTGAAGGCGATGGCCGCTAAGTGCTAGCGGGGTCCCTGGATCCAGTTGGCGTAGGGATAGAGGAAGAGGAAGAAGATCATGGTGAGGGCCATCACGTCCATGTAGAGGAGCAGCATGACGCCGCCGTGATAGAAGCTCCATTTGAGGCGCAGGCAGCGTAGGGTTTCGTAAGTTCCCCAAAGACCGCCGAGGACTGCGAAGCCTAGCGGCCAGTCGGTATGAACGTAGGGGAATCCGGAGAAGAGCAGGGCCGCGCCGAGACTGGCCAAAACCATGAGGGTTCCCCGGCAAAGCGAGCGGGCGCGAAAATTGAGAACGCTTGGACGCATCAGAAGCTGATAGTATTTGGGGTTCTCCAAATTATGCCTCTTAATATATCGAATGCTCCAAAGGATTTATCGTTGCCAGCGGCGGCAAAGCGCGAGCGGATTGTTCGTCGTGTAGCGCACGAACTCCAGGATGGATTTTACGTCAACCTGGGGATTGGGATGCCGACGCTGGTGGCGAACCATGTTCCTCCGGGGATCGAAGTAGTGCTGCAGTCGGAGAACGGGATGCTGGGAGTTGGGCCGTATCCAGTGGAGGGAAGCGAGGACCCTGATCTGATTAACGCCGGCAAGGAAACGGTGACGGAGCTGCCGGGGACGGCGTATTTCTCAAGCGCGGACTCGTTTGCGATGATTCGCGGGGGGCATATCGATCTGAGCATTCTGGGCGCCATGGAAGTGGATGAGGAAGGGAACCTGGCGAACTGGATGATTCCCGGCAAGATGGTGAAGGGGATGGGCGGGGCGATGGATCTGGTGGCAAGTGCGCGGCGCGTGATTGTGGCCATGGAGCACACGACCAAGGACGGCCAGCCGAAGATTCTGCCGCATTGCACGCTGCCCATCACCGGGCTGAAGGTGGTGGACACGATTGCGACCGAGATGGCGTGGATTCGGGTGACGCCTGAGGGGCTGGTGGTGGAGGATATTGCTCCGGGGCTGACGTTTGAGGATGTACAGCGGGCCACCGCGGCCAGGCTCATTCCGAGTGCGACAATCAGGGAGATGACCTACTGAGGTTCGAGGAGACGCTCCGCTGAATCGTCCAAAGTTTCCGTTTCGACTGCTTGCGACAGGGATTTTGTGTGTTGGCGCGTTTCTGGCGTCCGCGTATTTTGTGCGGCCTGGGTCGGGAATTGACTGCGGCCGACTGGCTCCGCTGACGGTGCTGGCGGTCATTGCGGCGTTCCTGATGGCGCTTTGTTTTCGGCAGATGGCGCAGCACAGGGAGAGGCCGCAGCGGTGGTTCCTGGTAATGTGCCTAGTGATTGCGGCGGCGACTCTGTTCACCAACTTCCGCTACGTGCGGCGGTATCGCGGGGTTTGCGATTCGCTGCAGCAGATGCAGCGGGGCAAATAAGAGACGCGATATTCGCGCGCGTGGTGGCCATCGGAGAGGAACTGAATGCGATCTATAGGATTCACGTTCTGGTTACTGTCAGCATGCATGCTTTCTTGTCGTGGCATGATGGCTCAGGACTTGCGAGTCCTGGTGCTGGACGCTTTGAATGGAAAGCCTCAGGTCAATGTGCAGGTTGAGTATTTTTGCACGCGCCCTCAGCACAATTCAGAGCACAAGTGGGCCCTGACAAACAATGAGGGGGTGGCGAACTTTTCGAATTCCTGTCGTGCCGACGAGGAAATCGAGATCGCGGTATATCCACCTAACAAGAAAGAGCAGTGCGGTGATGATGTCTTAATGAATTTCAACGACGTTTTGTCGAGGGGATTTATAAGCAAACCAGATTCCGCGGGTGGCATCTGGTGCCCTACGAAAGTAAGCAGGACCCTCAAACCTGTTCCGGGGCAAGTGACTATATTTGTCAAGAAGCCGACCTGGTGGCAGTCTCACGTTGCGGGATGAAATTTGGACTGACGCTGTCCTCCCGGTTCAAGCATTAGGTAGCGGTCCTTACGGTTCGGCGCTCAATGCGGCGCTCATAGTGTTCTCCTTGCAGGATGCGTTTTACGTAAATTCCGGGCGTGACGATGTGGTCTGGGTTGAGCGGACCGGGTGCCACAAGCTCTTCGACTTCGGCGATGGTGATTTTTGCTGCTGTTGCCATCATGGGATTGAAATTGCGGGCGGTTTTGCGGTAGACGAGATTGCCGTGGGTGTCGCCCTTCCAGGCTTTGATGAGGGCGAAGTCGGCGCGGAGCCAGCTTTCGAGCAGATAAGGTTTGCCGTCGAATTCGCGGGTTTCTTTGCCCTGGGCGACGAGGGTTCCGGCTCCGGCGGGAGTGAAGAAGGCGGGGATGCCGGCGCCTCCGGCGCGGATGCGTTCGGCGAGCGTGCCTTGCGGTACCAGGTTGAGTTCGAGCTTGCCTTCAAGGACCAATTTCTCAAGGAGCTTGTTTTCGCCGACGTAGCTGCCGGTGTGGGAGACGATCATTCTGGCTTCGAGCATGCGGCCCATTCCGCAGCCGTCAATGCCCATGTTGTTGCTGATGGTGCGGAGGTTTTTGGGGCCGCGACGCACGAGGGCGTCGATGAGGTTTTCGGGGATTCCGCAGAGGCCGAAGCCGCCGATCATGAGGGTGGCTCCGTCGGGGATGTCGGTTATGGCGGCGTCGGCGCTTTCCGCTACTTTTTTCAATTCGTGCCTCCGCGTGCGGGGAATGAACGGAGAAGGATACGTGATGCGAGGGGGAAAAGCCAACCGGAGAGCATCAAGGAATCAAGGGCTGAGGGCGTTCAGCGGTATGCCTCGCGGCGATGGCGGACGCCGATAATTTCGATCGTCGTTTCCTCCCTGTGGTCGAAGAAGAGGCGATAATCGCCGCAGCGCAGCCGGAATCCGGTCTGGGGCGGCTTGAGTTTCTTCACGTCACCGTTCCGGCTGGAAAGATACCGGTCCGCGCAGTGGAGGATATCGAGTGCGGTTTGCCGGTCGATGGGCGCAGGTCGGCCCGGGCT